>JBCCPD010000009.1:0-24261 GCA_039025075.1 Pseudomonadota bacterium
AGCCCGACATCGGCCCGACGAAACCCCGACGCTTGCACGGCAGATTCAGCCCGTTTCGAGCCCGGCCCAAGCCCGCAACGTCTCCAGCCTCTCGGCCTCCTCCACCGGCTTGTCCCACCGGATCCGCTTGATCCGCGGAAACCGCATCGCCACCCCCGACCGATGCCGCGCCGAGGGCTGAATCGCGTCGAACGCCACCTCCAGCACCAACCCCGGCGCCACCGCCCGCACCGGTCCGAACCGCTCCGTCATGTTGTTCCGAACCCACCGATCCAGCAGCGTCAGCTCCTCATCCGTGAACCCCGAATAGGCTTTTCCCACGGGCGCCAACGCCGGCCCCTCCGGCGTGTCCTGCCAAGCTCCGAACGTATAGTCGGAGTAAAAAGATGAACGTTTTCCGTGGCCTCGCTGGGCATACATCAACACGCAGTCGGCCGTCAGAGGGTCCCGCTTCCACTTCCACCAGGGCCCCACCGGCCGTCCCGCCACATACGGCGCGTCCCGCCGCTTGAGCATCAACCCCTCTTCCTCGGCCCCCCTGGCGGCCTCCCGACGAGCCCCCAGCTCCTCCCAATCCGCGAACCCCAGCTCCTCTGAAACATCCATCCGAGCCGGCTTGTTCTTGTCGATCCACCCCCGCAACCGCTCCCGCCGCTCCGCATAGGGCAGGGGCCTGAGGTCCTCCTCCCCATCATGCAGCAGATCATAGGCCCGGATATGCGCCGGAGCCTCCTGCAGCATCTTCGCCGTCACCCGCTTCCGGTTCAGACGCGTCTGCAACGCATTGAAAGGCATCGTCTTTCCATCAATGACGACCAACAGCTCCCCATCCACGCACCCCTCCCAAACCATATGATCCAGCAGGTCCGGAAACGCCCCCGCGATGTCCTCCCCCGTCCGCGAGTACAGCGCCGACCCCCCTTTCGTCGACGCCGCCTGCACCCGAATCCCGTCCCACTTCACCTCCGCCGCCCAATCCCCCGGCGCCTCCCCCCGCATCTTTTCCAGATGCACGCCCTCCAACGGGTTCGCCAGCATCATCGGCCGAAACGCCAACGACAGGTCCGCCGCCGGCTCCTCGCCCCCCTCAAGCCATTGAAAAAGATCAGAATACGGCGGAGCCAACGCAAACCAGAGCTCCTCGATCCGCTCGATCGGCCGCCCGAATTCGTCCGCCAAAGCCTGCTGCGCCAGCCGCGTCGACACCCCGACCCGCATCCCCCCCGTGCAGATTTTTATCAACGCGAACCGTGCCGAAGCCTCGAGCCGATCGAACAGCCCCGCCAGCAGCGCCGGCCGCGTGCTCCGCGTCGCGCCCCGCAGCGCCTCCACCGTCTCCGCCAATCCCGGCGGCGCGGGCGGGGCTTCCGGCGCCGGCCAGATCAGCGACACCGTCTCCGCCAAATCTCCAACGAAATCATAGGATAAGCGAAACAGCACCGGATCGACTCGGTCCTCCACCAACCCCCGGATCAGCGACGGCGTCAGGTTCGGCAGCTCCAACGTCCCGGCCAACGCCGCCAGAGCCCATCCCCGATCCGGATCCGGCGCCTCCCGAAAATGCGCGCGCAGCAGAGCCAGCTTTCCATTGCGCTGCGGCGTGAACACGAGACGTTCCAGAAGACCGGCGAAATCCTGCATCTCTTCAGAGCCTTAGGCCGTGCCTTCCGCCGTCTCGCGCGAACCTTCCGGCTCTGCCTCGTCGTCATCGCCGCGCTCGGCGAGCGCCAAGGGCCGCGCGTCGAGGCCACGCCCCTGCGCCCAATGGCACAACGCCTCCTCAGCCCCATGGGTCACCCAGACATGCTCCGCCCCCGTCTCCAGGATCGTCGCGGTCAGAGCATCCCAATCGGCATGGTCCGAGATCACCAGCGGCAGCTCCACGCCCCGCTGCTTGGCTCTCTGTCGCACCTGCATCCAGCCCGACGCCGCGCAGATCAGCGCGTCCGGCAGCTTCCGCGCCCAGCGATCCGCCAGCGCCGAGGGCGGGGCCAGCACGATCGAACCCCTCAGGTCATCGCGCTTGGCCGCGCCCTTGATCGGCCGCAGATCTCCCAGCGCCACACCCTCCCTTTCGTAGACGTCGCAGAGGTTTACCAGAGCCCCATGAAGATGGATCGGCGCGTCGTGCCCGGCTCTACGCAGCTCCGCGATCACCCGCTGGGTCTTGCCGAGCGCATAGGCTCCGACCGCGTGGCACCGGGTTGGCTGCGCGGCGAGAGAGGCGAGCAGGCGATCGATCTCGTCTTCCGCCGCGGGGTGCCGGAAGACCGGCAGACCGAACGTGGCCTCGGTGACGAAAAGGTCGCAGCGCAGGGGCTCGAAGCTGGCGCAGGTCGGATCCTCGGCGCGCTTGTAGTCGCCGGAGACGACCGCCCGCGCCCCGCCCGCTTCGATCAGAACCTGGGCTGACCCGAGAACGTGGCCCGCCGGCGCCAGGGTGATGCGCGCGTCGCCGACCTGCAAAGGCTCGCCGTAGGGCAGGGCCTGCGTCGATCCGAACGCCGTTTCGCCATATCGCGCCCGAGCGATGGCCAGGGTCTGCGGCGTGGCGAGCAGCCGCCGGTGGCCGGGACGGCAATGGTCGGCGTGGCCATGGGTGACGATCGCTCGTCCGACCGGGCGGTGCGGATCCACGAACACTCCCGCAGGAGGGCAGAAGAGGCCCTCGGGCCGCAGTTCCAGAAGATCGCTCGGATGCATATGCGAAGGGTGGGGCGCGCCGGCGCTCTCGGCAAGCCTGTTCGGCGACAGGTCGCCTCCTCGGGGCCCGCGAGGTCGCGGACGAGCGATCGTGAAGCGGGCGCCGCCGCGCCTTCGCGTTGTTCAAGATCGAGGCGCTGGTCGCCGATCCCCTTCGTGCAGATCGCCCGCACGCTTCCCGTTTCGGACCGGACGTCGCACGAGGACGCTCGGACTTTGGACGCATGGCCAAGCCTTCCCGCTCCGGGTTCCAAACCGTCCCACAAGGCGACAGCGGACGGAGCCGCCCGCCGTCCTCGCGATGGCGCCGGGCATGAGACCGAAGGCCCGCCGCGGCCTTGGAGAAGCATGTCCTCAGTAGACGACGAAGTCGGCGTGCAAGGCTCCGGCGGCCTTGATCGACTTGAGTATGTCGATCATGTCGCGCGGCGGCACCCCGAGGGCGTTCAGCCCTTCCACCAGTTCGGACAGGGTCACGCTGTTGTCGACGACGGCCAGCTGCGTTCCCTCGTCTTCTTCGATCTCGGCCTCCGTGCGCGGCACCACCAGGGTTTCTCCCTGGGGCGCGAAGGGGTTGGCTTGGCTGACGACGGGCGTTTCGCGAATGCGCAGGGTGAGATTGCCCTGGCTGATGGCCACGCGGCTCACCTTCACGTCGTCGCCCAGCACGATGGTGCCTGAGCGTTGGTCGACCACCACCCGCGCCCGTCTGGACGGCGCGATCTCGACCATTTCCAAAGCGCTGACCAGCGCAGACGGCGCGAGGCCGGCCGCTGCCGAGTCGAGCTCTACCGTTCCAGGATCGCGCATGCGGGCGATGCGCCGGCCGGCGCGCGCGTTGATCGCGGCGGCTATGCGGGCGGCCGTGGTGAAGTCGGGCTCTCTCAGCGCGAGGCGCAGGAGGGGCATGTCGTCGAAGGCGAAGGGCAATTCGCGCTCTACCCGCGCGCCGGCGGGAATGGCGCCGGCCGTGGGAACGCCCTGCGTCACCGAGGCGCCGTCGCCCTCGGCCAAGGCTCCGCCGGCGATGATCGAACCCTGGGCCACGGCGTAGATCTCCCCGTCCGCGGCGTTCAGCGGCGTCATCACCAGCGTGCCGCCAAGCAGCGAGCTTGCGTCGCCGATCGCCGAGACGGTGACGTCGATCCGCCCTCCGGCGCGCGCGAAGGGAGGCAGGATGCCCGTCACGAGCACCGCGGCGACGTTCTGCGGTCGGAACTGCTCCCCCGAAACATTGACGCCGAGCCGCTCCAACAGGGTGGAAAGCGCTTCTTCGGTGAAGGGCGAATTGCGAAGACCGTCGCCGGTGCCGGCCAGGCCGACGACGAGGCCGTAGCCGACCAGGTCGTTGCCGCGCACGCCGTCGATTTCGACGAGGTCCTTCAGGCGCACGCGCAGCGCGTCGGGGTCCGCCGCCTCATGGGTGATGTCGAGCGGGGCGCCGGCGAAGCCGGCCGTGCCCGACGCGGTCTCGCCGCCCGGACCCGCGACGAGGGCGTCGGGAACCGCCCCCGTCAGCAGCGCGGCGGTGAAAAGGCATCGCCTCCAGGCGCCATGCCCGGTCATCGCAGGAACGTGCTCAACGACAGGGAGGCGAGGCGCGCGGTGACGGCGAAGGTCGACTGGAGTTGCGCCTCCAACGCTTGGAACTCGCTGGCGGCTTCGTAGGGGTCGCGCACGAAGGCGTCGTTCCAGGCGCGGTCCAGAGCGAAGCGGCGCGCCGACAGGCGCGTGGCGGCCTGCTCCAGCCGCTGTTCGGACAGCCCCAGCTCGCTGCGCAGGAACACCACGTCCTCCCGCGCTTGGATGGCGTTCGAAGCTGCAGCCCCGAGCAGGTCCGGGGCCCCGTCGAGCGGCCCGGCATAGGCGGGGTCCGCGGCAACCGCGGCGGTCGCCAGCCCCTTGAGGAGGTCTCGGAAGGCCGCGTCGTCGGCCCGCGGACCCGGCGGCAGAACCGCGCCTCCGTCGAGAGAGACTTGCGGACCATCCGCGGCCGCGCCCAGGTAGCGGACGGTTTCGAACCCGCCGCCGGGGCCGAAATAGGCGTCGATGTCCGCCAAGGCCGTGGCGACGTCGGGGGCCGCCGAAACGATGGCCTCGACGTCGGCGAGGATGTCCTCGGCCGGCGCGACGGCCGCTGCGCGGGTTTCGGCGCCGGCGAAGAGGCTGCGTCCGGCGTAGGATTTGTTGAGCGTGTTGACGGCGTCCTGAAGCGCGCCTTCCGCACCCTGCGCGTGGAGGCGGGCGGCGACGAGGTCCCCGCGTCCGAGCGCGGCCGAAAGCTCCAGCCCCAGTTCGTCCGCCAGGTCCTGCAAACCGCCCAAGGCCTGCTGGATCGTGGAGACCCGCCCCTGGGCGACCACCACGGCTTCGGCGCGGCGCTCCGCCTCCGCCTGGCCGCGCTCGATGGCGAAGAGACGGGCCGGATCGCCGCCGGCGGCGCGCGTCGGGTCGCTGCGCAGACCGGAGGCGACCTCTTCGCCGGCGACGTCCAGTCGCGCGCGGAGGTCGGAGATGTCGCGTCGAAGCGCCTGGTTCTGCGCGAGGTCGGGGAGCGGGGCGAAACTCATCGTCAGATCTCCAGAAGCTGGCGCAGAAGCGAATCGACGGTCTGCACGACGCGGGCGTTGGCGGCGTAGGCCTGTTCAACCGCCAGAAGCCGGGCGAGCTCATCATCGGTAGTCACGCCCGAGGCGACGTCCTCGGCCGCGGCGAAGCCGGCGACGCGGCCCGATTGAAAGCTCGCTTCGGTCTCGGCGGAGGCTCGCGCGGAGAGGGCGAGTCCGGCAATGCCGGCGACGAGGTCGGCGAAGCCCGCGTCCTCGATCAGACCGGTCGCCGCGGCGGGGGCGGTCCGGTCGGTCAACGCCGCCAGCATCGCGCGCGGCAGCGCGTCCTCGCCCGAGGGGCCGGCCGCGGGCGAGGCGACGCCGTCGCGCAGGCGGCGCGCCTCGCCGCCGACCTGGGGGTCGGCGGCGGCGTTGAGGGTCAGCCGGCTCGCCAGGCCTGTCTGCGCCGCCGCCGAGAAGGCGGCGCCGGCATCGGTGAAGAGCCCCGGGTCTCCCACGGCGAGCGTCGGGTCGACGGCCGGATCCTCCAACCGTTGGACGAGGTCGGCCGCGAGCGCGTCGAGCTGGTCCGAAGCGACGATCCCGACTCGGTCGCGGATTTCGAAGGCGGCTCCCAAGCGGCCCCCATCGAAGCGTCCTGAACCGGTCCCGATCTCGGCGGGCCGTCCATTGAGCATCAGGCCGGACAGCGCCCCGCCGCCGACCGTCATGCCGGCGCCGATGGCCGGCGTCGCCGCGAAGCCGAAGACGCCTGCGCGTCCGTCCAGCAGGACGGCGCCGGCGGGGGCGTAAAGCGCGATCTCGCCGTCGGCGCGGCGGACCACGCGGAGCGGGATCATCTCCGCCGCGACGTCGACCGCGGCGTCGCGCGCCTCCTCCAAGGCGATGCGTTCCGGCCTGCCGGCGGCGCGCCTTATGTCGGCGTTGAGGCGTTCGACCGTGGCGAGCGCCTCGTTCAGAGCCGCCACGTCTCTCGCGATGGCCGCGTCCGCGTCCCGCCGCATCGCCTGCACCCCATCCGCGGCGGCGTTGAGGCCGGCGACCAGATCCCTGGCGGCCGCCGCCGCCGCGGTCTGGAGCGTTTCGCTTTCCGGCGTGTCGGCGAGCCGTTCCAAAGCGCTTTCGAAAGCCACCGCGCGCGAGGCCAGCGCGGCCGGATCGCCCGGGCCCCCCAGCAGGTCCGCCAACCGCGTTTGCGCCGCGGCCAGCGTTCTGGCGCGTTCGGACGCCGCATCGGCCGCGCGTCGATCCGCCGTCGCTTGCGGGTCGCTCCGACGCTCCACCGAGAGGACCTCGACCCCGCCGCCGATGCGGCGCTGGGCGAGCAGGGCGTCGCGTGCCGAGTAGCCTTCGGTCAGAGCGTTGGCGACGTTGTCGGAGATGACCTCGGCCGTGCGGGACGTGACCGCCAGGCCCGAGACGGCGTTCGAAAGGGCGCCATTGAGGCTCATGACCGTATCCTTCGGCTCGTGCGGACGGTGCGGGCGCGGGCGGCGTCGCCGCCCGCCGAGCCCGTCAGCGCTTGATGTTGGTGGTTTCCTGCAGCATCTCGTCCACGGTCTGAATGACCTTGGCATTCGACGAGTAGGCGCGCTGCGTCTCGATCAACGAGGTCAGCTCTCCTGCGATGTCGGAGGTCGACTCCTCCAAGGCGAAGCCCGTCAGCTCTCCCACCGGACCGTCTGCGCTGTCCCAAAGATAGAAGGCGCCTGAGGCGTTGGTGACGCTGAAAGCGCCCGCGTCCTCGGCCTGCAGCCCATCGGGATTGGGCACGTCGACCAGAGGCACCTGGAAAAGACGACGGTTGAGGCCCGTGTCGTAGGTTCCGATCAAATAGCCCTGGGCATCGAATTCGAGCCCGGTCAGAAGACCGGCGCCGGCGCCGTTCTTGGTGATGCCGGTCGGCGCGAAGTCGGCCGCGAGCTGGGTCAGCGCGCTGCCCGCGCCGGTCGGGCCGAGGGTGATCTCCACCGGTCCGTTGGCGGTCGTCACCGTGGCGACGCCGGTCGCAGCGTTCCAGGCGCCGCCGCCAGCGACCGTCACTGAGGCCAACGTGCCGCCGATGCCCGCCGTGGTGCTGAACGCGATGTCGAACTCCGCCACCGGGTTGGACGCCGGCGCCGTGGCGCTGTCGTCGATGGCCAGCGACCAGGCATTCGAGGCGCCCGGCCCGGTGGTGTCCGGCGTGAATGTCGCGGTCAGCGTGCGAGAGGCGCCGAGATTGTCGAAATACTCGATGGGCACGCTCAACGGCGTGCCGGAGGCGCCGAACTCGGTGTCCGCGGCCGGCAGGTTCGTGCCGAGCGTGATCTGGGTCGTCGGCTCGGCCGCGATGGAGGAGTTGGGCACGATGATCGGCTCGAGTCCCGTCGCGCTCTGACGCGGCGCGGGCACTGTCGTGCCGTTCGCGTCCACCGGCCAGCCGAGCAGTGCGAGGCCTGAATTCGTGCGGAGCAGCCCGTCCGCGTCGGGCGCGAAGGACCCGGTGGGCGCCAGCTGCATCTGAACGGCCCCGCCTGCGCCGGCGCGCGCCGCCGACGTGACCGGCAGGAAGCCGCCGCCAAGTATGGCGAGGTCCAGCGAGCTTCCGGAGGTGGCGAGCGCCCCCTTGCCGGCGATGTCGCGGGTCGACGTGCTGGTGACGCCGCCGGCCGTGTAAGCTCCCGTTTGGGCGCCGACCACCATGGCGGTGAAATCCGTCTCGGCGCGCTTGTATCCGTAGGTGCCGGCATTGGCGATGTTGTCTGAGATCGTGGCGAGCTTGGACGCGTTGACGTTTAGTCCGGCGACGCCGGCGGTGAGCGAGGACGACAGGGACATGGCGGCTCCTTCTGAGTCTCGGGCGGCTTTCCAGGCGCGAAGCCGGTCCGGTGGGTCTTGGCGGCGAGCCCCGACCAGGCGGGGCGCCTAGGCTGAGGCCCTGCGCCCGGCCGATGCGGACCCACCCCCGCAAGGGCGGTTTTGGTGCAGGCTTTCTCTGCGCTTTCGGTTACGGGCCGGTTAAGCGGATCCGCGGTCCTGCGCGGCAATCTCGTCGAATGCGCCGGGTCCGGGTGGCCTTCAGTTGAGGGCGCCCAGATGCGCCTCGAAGGCTTCGCGCATGTCGGCGACGGAAAACGGCTTGGCCACGAAATGGTCCACTGCGCCGCCGTCGGCCTGGTCGCGGTAGGCGTCGGATGTGGCCAGGAACACCGGGATCGTCCGGAACACCGGGTGCGCCTTGATCTTTTCGGCCAGTTCGACGCCCGAAAGGCCGGGCATGTTGAGGTCCGAGATGACGACGTCGAACTTCTTGGCGGTCATCGCCTCGAGCGCTTGGTCGCCGCTGGCGGCCAGGGCGACGTCGATCACGCCGAGGCGCTTCAGGCACTGACGGGCGAGGCCGCGCATGGTCTGCTGATCGTCGACGACCAGGACCTTGAGGGACTTGGCGGCGGGCATGCGGAGTACTCCTTGCGGTTCAGGGCGCGGCGCGGCCGGCGGCGCCGACCAGTTCGCGCAGACGTTGCGGAATGCGATCGAGATCGAGCTCTTCGTGCACCGCGCCGAGCTGACGTGCGGCGCGCGGCATGCCGTAGACGACGCAGCTGCGCTCGGATTGGCCCAGGCATCGGGCGCCGGCGGCGCGCATGGCGCGCAGACCGGCGGCGCCGTCGCGCCCCATGCCGGTGAGGATGACGCCGGCGGCGCCGGCGCCGGCGGCGTTCGCGACCGAGCCGAAAAGAACGTCGACCGAGGGGCAATGGCCGGAAACGGGCGTGGCGTCGCCGAGCCGCGTCGCGAAGCCGTTGGGCCCCGCTTGCACTTGAAGGTGCCGGTCGCCGGGAGCGATGCGCACGGCGCCTCGGCGCAGCGGCTCTCCGTCCCGCGCTTCGGCCACGTCGAAGCCGAGCCGCTCATGCAGGCGACCGGCGAACCGGGCGGTGTAGCCTGCCGGCATGTGCTGAGTGATGACGATGGGCGGCATCTGGGCCGGCAGGCCTGCGAGCAGCTCTGTCAGGGCCGCCACGCCGCCGGTGGATGCGCCTATGGCGAGCAACGACGGCGCCCGGCCCGCCGCGCGCGCGACTGCTGGAGCCGGCTGGGCGAAGGATCGCGTAGGGATGGCCGCGGCGCCCATCGCGGCCGACGGCGCTCGAGAGGGACGGCGGGCGCGGACGCGGGCGCGGGCCGCCAGGCGCACTTTCTCGCGGAGGGTGCGGCCGAAAGGGCCGTTCGGATCGACGCCGCGAGGCTTTTCGACCACGTCGACGGCGCCCATCTGCAGCGCGGCGAGGCTGGCATCCGTTCCCTCGGCGGTGTGAGAGGAGACCATCACCACGGGCATCGGACGCAGCTCCATGATTTTCTCGAGGAACTCCAGGCCGTTCATGCCCGGCATCTCAACGTCGAGAGTCACGACGTCCGGATTGAGCGCGCGGATCATGCGGCGCGCGGACGACACGTCCTCGGCCAGACCGACGGCTTCGATGCCGGTTTCGGCCTCAAGAGCGGCCTTGATGAGGCGACGCATGAGACCGCTGTCGTCGACCACGACGGCGCGGACCGGTCGCGAGCCGCGATCTGGATCGGCGGGATGGACGACGCTCGCGCGATCGCTTGCCTGCTGCATCAGAATAGCTCCACGCCGCCGGCGGCCGGGGCGCTGCGCGCCGCCTGGCGGAAGCGGCTTTCCGACGCGCGCATCGACCGGGTTTCAGCCGGCGCGAGGCGCAGCACCGACACGCGGCCCGTCGCGGGGAAGAAGTAGACGCGTCGCGCGCGATCGCCGCCCACGTCCGTGGCGGCGATGCGGATGCCCTCGGTCTTCAGATAGCGCTCGACGAACCGGCCGTTGCGCGCCCCGACCGTATCCTCCGACGACGTGTCGATGACGTTGGCCCCGCCGAAGACCTTGGCTTCGAGCGCGTCTTTGCGGCCGCCGCGCTTGAGGATGTCGTTGATCAGAACCTCCATCGCATGCACGCCGTAGCGGGTCGATCGAGAGGCGGACTGGTCCCGGTCCTCGCCCGGCAGAAGGAAGTGGTTGAGCCCCCCGATTCCACGCGACGCGTCCCGTATGCAGGCGGCGACGCAGGAGCCCAGGAGCGTGGTCACGCACAGCTCCGGCTCGTCAATCACCGCGTGGCGCCCTGGCAGAACGGACACGGCGCGCGCGCCGATCTTCGGTTCGAAATAGGCCGCGGAGGCCCGGTCCGCGACGGTCATCGGCGTCTCCTGTAGATGGTGCGGCCTTCGGACAGCAGCAGCGGGTGCTCGCCGAGCAGCGACTCCGAGTGGCCCAGGTAGAGAACGCCCTGCGGCGTCAGCATCCGGGCGAAACGCTCGACCAGCGCAGCTTTGGTTTCGGCGTCGAAGTAGATCAGCACGTTTCGGCAGAAGATCGCGTCGAAGGGCCCGGCGAACGGCCAATCGTGCAGCAGGTTGAGCCTACGGAAGGCGATCAGCTGTCGCGCGGATAGGGGCATTTGCACCTCTCCGCCCTTGCGGATCAAGGCGGCGCGCATGTCCGACGAAAGGTCGGCGACCCGGTCCGCGGCATAGACGCCCGCCTTGGCGCGCGCCAGGACCTTGGTGTCCAGATCGGTGGCCAGCACGCGCAGATCCGCGCGGTCCGCCGCCTTGCTCGCGAGCGCGGTGAGGGCGATCGAGTAGGGTTCTTCGCCGGTGGAGCAGCCTGCCGACCAAAGGCGCAGGCGCGGACGACCGGTCCCGATCGCGGTCGGCGCCAACACCTCGTCCCGCAGGTGGTCGAAGTGATGCGACTCGCGGAAGAAGGACGTGAGGTTTGTGGTGACCGCGTTGGCGAACTCTTCCTGCTCGGCCGCCCCGGCGCGGCTTTCGAGCAGGTCGAGATAGGCCGTGAAGCTACTCATCCCGAGCGCGCGCAGGCGTCGCGCTAGGCGGGTGTAGATCATCTGCCTCTTGTGCGGTTTCAGAACGATGCCGCAGGTCGAGAACACCAAGCTGGAAATACGCTGGAACTCCTCGTCCGTCATCCGGAACTCGGTCACTACGTCCTCGGCCGCGGACGTCTTCGGCAGGGTTCGCGTCTGAGTCAGCGCCATTTCGTCAGAACTCCGACCAGTCCTGGTCGTCGGGTTCCGCCGACGCCGTCGCCGCGGAGGCGGCCGATCGCGACGCCGCACTCTGCTTCGCAGGTGAAACAGCCGGCGTGTTCGATGCAGATGGGCGGTTCGAGCGGGCGCCCAATGCGCCGGGCGCAGGCCTCGGCGAAGACGCGGCCGGCGTTTTGGTCCCCGTTTTTTCCGCTGAGTTCGCGATGGGTCCAGCCGTCGGGTTGAGCGGGGCGCCAGGATGCGTCGACGCTTTCGACGTCGCGCTTGGCGCAGCTTTGTCGCGCGAGCGCGACGGCGCACGTTTCGGATCGCCGCCCGACGCCGCGGCTCTAGGCCGGTGCGTCGGGGCGTTCGCCGTATCCCCGGGCTTGGGCGCCTCGGTTGTCTTCGCGGTGTTTTTGCCAATTGGCCGAGGCTTGGGCGCGGTCGGCGCGACCGTGGAAGCGCTGCGCTTCGGGGCCCCGGCCTGCTCCGCCAGAACGGCGGCGTCGGTCCGGAGCCGCGCGGCTGCAGCCGCATTGCGTTCGGTCGACGCCGCGGTGGCCTGGGTCGCTTCGTCCATGTGGCTGATCGCGCGCGAGATTTCCTCGACAGCCGACGATTGCTCGGCAACCGCGCCGGCGATCCGTTCCGCCGCGCTTGCAACGCCGGTGATCGACGTTGCGATTTCGTCCAGCGCGCCGCCGGTGGACTGGACGAGGCGCACGCCCTCGGCGACATGCCCGCCGCTGGTGGAGATGAGGTCGGCGATGTCCTTGGCAGCTTCGCTGGACCGCTGCGCCAACGATCTCACTTCGGCGGCGACCACCGAAAAGCCCTTCCCAGCCTCGCCCGCGCGCGCGGCTTCCACGGCCGCGTTCAGCGCAAGAAGATTGGTCCGAAAGGCAATGGAGTCGATCACGGAGACGATGTCCGAGATCCTGCCTGAGCTCTCCTCGATCCGCGACATCGCCGCGACCGCTTCGGACATGACCGCCCGCCCGTCCTCGGCCCGCGCCGCGGTGCGGCGGGCGAGGCCGTCGGCGGCCTCCGCGTCGACTGCGGCTGCCTTGACGCTGGCCTCCATCTCCTCCATCGCCGCCGCGGTCTGCTCCAGGCTCGCCGCTTGCGACTGGCTTCGCGCCGCCAGCGCGCCGATGGCGTCCGCGACCTCGGCGGCCGAGGTCTCCATGTCCGATGCCGTCTCGGCGATCCGAGCTCGGTCACGGTTTCGGCGGTCGGCGGCGGCTGCCCAAGTCGTTTTCAGGTCGATTGCGAGAGTCGCGGGAGCGGCGGGCGGATCGCGGCCTTCCGCGCCAGCGGTCAAATGCTCTGCTAGCGCCTTGTTCAAAGCATGAGCCCGCGCGTCCGCAGCGTCGGCGCGCGCCCGAGCTTCATCCGCCTGCGACGGCCGTCCGCGGACCTCAGTCATTGGAATCGGCGCCGAAAGGCGAGGTTGGTCGGCTGCGCCGATGACGCGGCGCAGTCCTGGCTCGGCGCCGCCCTCGGCTTCGAGCGCCGCCCTTCGCGGATGCGACAGGAAGGCCGGGCTCGCCCAAATCACGCCTCCCTGGTCGTCGAAAAGCGCGCTCGCTTCGAAGGCTGCGGCCGCATCGGGTTCGCCTTGTGAGGTTCGAGCTTTGGAAGAGGCGCCGCCCGCCGCTGGGGTCGCCGCCAGGAGGGCCGCGATTGACGCCAAAGGCACGGCGGCCAGAAGCCAGAGCGCGGCGCCGGCGCCGGACAAGACCCATGCCGCAGCGGCCGCTGCGGCCGACACGGCGAGCGATGTCAGCAGGCCGCGGACGCGCCGAGCCTGTCGTTGCGGCGGCTCGGCGACCCTGACCGAGGAGGGCGGTTGCGTCATCGAAGTCTCCGTCGTGGCCTGGTTCAGAAGCCGGCGACGCCGGCGCCGAACAGAGCGTCGAGGTCCAGCAGCGCCACCATCCCGCTTTCCGCAGTCACCAGGCCGCCGATCGAGGATTGATCGAGATCCCCTTCGGATGCCGGGACCGGGCGAATGTCATCGGCCTGCACTGAGATGATGTCCGACACCGCGTCCACGAGGACGCCGACGGTCTGTTCCCCGATCCACACGATGACGACCACGTGGTTCTCGGTGGCATCGGTCTCGGGACCGCCGAAGCGCGCGCGCAGATCATGCACCGGCACGATCGTGCCGCGCAGGTTCAGCACGCCGCGCATGTAGTGCGGCTGGTTGGGCAGAGCCGTGGTCGGCGACCACTGCTTGATCTCTCTTACGGCGACGATGTCGACGCCGTAGGCGCGTTCGCCGACCATGAAGGTGACGTACTGCTTGTAGCCGGAGGCGTCGGCCTGAGCGGGCGCGTCGGCGTCCATGCCGACCGCCATGGGCGGTGCGGCGTTCGGCGCGGCGTCTGCCGCGGGTGCGAGGTCGGTCAATGCAAGGTCTCCTGGAAAGGGGCGCGCGACGTCGCGCCCATGCTCACGAGCGTGGGGATGTCGAGGATCAGGGCGACGCGGCCGTCGCCCAGGATGGTGGCGCCGGACACTCCTTCCACGCGGCGAAAGTTCGCCTCTAGGCTTTTGAGGACGACCTGCCGCTGGCCGATCAGCTCATCGACCAGAAGAGCGACGTGACCCGACGTTTCCGTATCGACGACGATGGCCATCTCCTCCCGCCGCGGCTCGGCGATGACGCCGAGACTGTCGCGCAGCGACAGGAGGCGAAGGTACTCGCCGCGACGCGCGAGCACCTGCGAGCCTTCCGGGAGACGTTCGACCTCCGACCCTTCGATGCGCAGCGCTTCGACGACGGAGGAAAGCGGCAGAATGAAGCGTTCCTCGCCGACGCAGACCGTCATCCCGTCGAGCACGGCGAGCGTCAGGGGGAGCGTGATCTGAAAGCGGGTGCCGGCCCCGGGTTCCGACTTGAGATGCACGCGTCCGCCCAGGCTCAGGATCTTCTTTTTGACCACGTCCATGCCCACGCCTCGGCCGGAGACCGAGCTCACTTCCTGCGCGGTTGAGAAGCCGGGATGGAAGATCAACTGGTCGATCTCCTCCGGCGAGGGCGCTTCTTCGGGGCCGATCAAGCCGCGTTCCACCGCCTTCTGCAGAACGCGTTCTCGGTTGATGCCGCGCCCGTCATCCTCGACGATGATGATGACTCGTTCGCCGCGATGTTCGGCGGAAAGCCGGATGGTGCCCAAGCGCGGCTTTCCGGCCGCCTCTCGCTCGTCCGGGCCTTCGAGGCCGTGGTCCATGGAGTTGCGGAGCATGTGGGTCAGCGGCTCCGCGAGCTCCTCGATCACGGTGCTGTCGACCTCGGTATGCTCCCCCGCCAGCACCAGCCGCGCCTCCTTCCCGAGCTTGTCGGCGAGATCGCGAACCACCCGCGGCATGCGCGAGAAGACCGACTTCACCGGCTGGGCGCGGATCGCCATTACGCTTTCCTGCAGCTCGCGCGTCTGACGGCTCATCGCCTCGACGGAATGAGCGACCTCCAGCGCGTTGGTTCCGTCGGTCTCCGACAACTTCTGCGCGAGCACCGCCTGGGTGATCACGATCTCGCCGACGAGATTCACCAGGCGGTCTATGCGCGGAAGCTCCACGCGCAGGGTCTTCGCTGCGGCCGCGGGGCCGGCGCGTCTCGCAGACGCGGCCTTGTCCTCCGGCGCGCCGGCTGCCGCGGCCTCGGGCGGCGCTTCGGCGGCGGGGGCGTCGGCGATCGGCTCCGGCCGGAACTCCTCCTTCGAGCCGGCATCAGGGGCCGATGTCGACTCGGGAGCCGGCGCGCCTTCGGCGTCGTCCTCGATCGCCACGTCGCCAGCGGCTTCGTAGACCATGAAGAAGTCTTCGAACTCAGCGCGCGGACGCGAGGTTTCGAAGCGCAACGTCCAGGACAAAGAGCAGCCGTCCGCTTCGACCTCGTCGAGCGACGGCGCTTCGCCCAGCGGCTCCGCCGCGACCAAATCCAGCTCGCGCGCAGCACGGATCACGCGCAACGGATCATGGCCGGCCCGGATGAAGTCGGGGCCGGGGCGCAGGACGACCCTCAGCTCCCGCGCCTGCGCCTCTTCGTCCTGTTCCGCGTCCCCGTCGGGTGCAGGCTCGTCCGAGGCGGGAGGCGTCGCCTCGCTGACTTCTCGCGCGGCAGCGCCTGGATCGACCAGCTCTTCGAGCTCGGAGCGGACGCGCCCGACCGCATGGGCGTCCGGCTCGCCGCCGTCGCGCGCGTGCTCGATGAGCACGTCCATCACGTCGCCTGAGCGCAAGAACAAGTTGACCAGGTCCGGACTGAGCGAAAGGGCGCCGGAGCGGACGCGGTCCATCGCCGTCTCGAACACATGGGCGAAGGCGATCAGATCGTTGAAGCCGAACGCAGCCGCGCCGCCCTTGACCGAATGCACCGCCCGGAACGCCGCATTGACGATCTCGGGATCCTGGTCGCCGTCCAGCAGGCGATCGAGCTGTTCCTGCAGGTCGCCGAGAAGCTCCCCGCATTCGGTGAAGAACAGCGACTGATAGTCCTCGGCGTCGTCCATGGATCGGTCTCCGGCGTCGGGGTCTTGCGGGTCGGCGGCGCAGCGTCTCAGGCGAGGCGCGCGACGAGGCTGAGAATCTGGTCGGGGTCGAAGGGCTTGGTGAGCCAGCCGGTCGCCTTGACCTCGCGCGCGCGGTCCTTGAGCTCCTGCGCGGTCTCGGTGGTCAGCAGCAGCATGGGCAGGTTGCGGCCCTCGGGCTCCTGCCGCGCGGCCTCGATGAACTCGAGACCATTCATCTTCGGCATGTTCAGGTCGGTGATCACCAGATCGGGCTTGTGCTCGCGCAGCTTGTCGAGCGCCTCGACGCCGTCCTTCGCGGTCACCACTTCGTGCCCGCCGCCTTTCAGGCAGTCGGCCAGCACGCTGAGCAGCGTGCGGGTGTCGTCCACGGCGAGAATGCGGCTCATGGGCGGAACTCCATCTTCATCAGGTCCTGGAACAGACCGAGATCGGAAAAGGCGTCGACGACTGCGGACGACGGATTGGCGAGGACCGCCGGCGCGCCCGCATCGGCTCGCGCGCGGGCGGCGGCGGCGAGGGCGAGGATGTAGGGCGTGCCCGTCGCCTCCACCGCCGCGGCGTCGAGCACCAGAGGCGCATCGGACGGCGCGTCGCGGAGATGCTCGATCAGCGCCTGCGTCTCGTCCGGGCCGGGCCGGTCATGCAACGCGAAGACGGCGTCGTCCGACGTCGGCGTTTCTGCCTCGACGTGTTCGTCTGCCGGCACGGCCTCGTCGGTCGCCTCATTCGAGGTCTCGTCCTCGGCGTCGTCAGGGATCGCGACTTCGGCGGAGCCATTGAGAATGTCAGCCTCCGCGGCCGCCTCCGCCGCAGCGGAGACGGACGCGGCATCATCAGCGGAGGCCGCGAGCTCGACGTTCTCGGTCGAAACGTCTTTCGTCTGGGTTTTTCTCTTGGTCATCGTCGTCTCCCGTCGGGATCTGATGCGGCGGGGAAGGAGAGCGCTTCGCACCTGCGTCCGCGCGGCCAGCCGGCGCAGAGCTCGGCGCCGACGGCCCCGGCCGGCGCGGCCCGACTTCGGGGCGGCCGCGGCGGTCATGTCGCGGGCGTCATGAGGCGGGACCCGAACGGGTGAGCGCGGCCCGCAAGGGCGCGACGCGGCGCGGATCGGGATCTTCGGTCAACTTGACGGCCTTGGCGCCGGGGACGGCCCCCAGCCGCCCGAACGCGAGCGGAGCGGCGTCTTCCTGCCCTTCGATCCGAACTTCGACGCTCTCCCGGCATTCGCCGGGCAGCGGCAGCAGGTCGCCGACCGCCAGCGCCTCCACGTCCGCGACGGGCAAGCGCAGGCGATGCAGCACCGCCTCCAGCCGCACGGGCGCGTCGGAGGCCGCCTGCGCCATTTTGCGCGACCAGATGTCGGACCGTCCCTCCCGCGCGCCCGCGTCGAGAGGGGCCGCGGCGCGGTAGGCGTCCAGCACCGCCAAGGGCAGCACCAGATCGAACTCGCCTGATCGCGCCGCCTCTCCCATGTCGAGGCTTATGCGGATGACCAGCACGTCCGAATGCTCGGGCGCGATGCGCACCATGGTCACGTGCTGCTCGAACTGGGCCAAGGTCATCGCGCCGCTCAGCGACGTTCCGAGGTTCAGCTCCAAGGCCGCTTCGAACCCGTCGCAGACCGCGGAGATGAAGTCCTCGCACAGGCCGCAGTCGACCGACGTCACCGACCGCGCCGTGGGGATCGGTGCATCCGAAGGATCGCCGCCCATGCGCAGATCTACGATATGGTAGATCAGGTCCATTCCAACGTTCACCAGCGCCTGGTTGGCCGAATCGCGGACCTTGATGACGCCGATCATCGCGGGCACCGGGATCTCTTCGAGCACCGAGGACAAGCGACGGACCTCGCAATCGATGACGATGGCCGAGGTGATCGTCCGCATCAGGCCCCGGAGACGTTCATCCAGGAACTTGGCGAAATCCTCTCCGATGGTCTCGACGTCGGCGATGGGCGCCCGGCCCACGCGGCCACCGCCCACCATCCGATGGATGACGCTTTGGTCCTGCGCTGGCATTCGGGCCTCCCCTGGGTCTCGGTTCGGGCGGGACGATGGACGCCTATCCTTAGGAATGGATGAATCGAGAGCGTGCGGCGGATGAGGTTTTCAGCGGGCCGACCCGATCTCACCCACCAAGCCGTTGTCGAACCGTTCACCGCTTGCCGAAACTGAGGCTCAAGGCGGCGCCTCTACGAAAGGCCCCGGGTGTGGATGCAACGGTGCTGAGGAGCGATTCGATGGCGCAAGCCGATTCCGTCGTCATGATCAAACGCAAGAAGGTCGTCGGCGAAGACGGCCATCACGGGGGCGCGTGGAAGGTCGCTTATGCGGACTTCGTCACGGCGATGATGGCCTTTTTCCTGCTGATGTGGCTGCTCAACGCCACGACCGAGGAGCAGCGCAAGGGCCTCGCGGACTATTTCGACCCGCGCATCCCGATCTCCAAGATCTCGGGCGGCGGCACAGGGGCCTTCGGAGGCGATTCGAGCTCGTCTCAGAACGAGGACGCGCAAAGCGGCCTCGGCGCCTCCAACGACACGCCGATGGACAATGAACGCCCTCGCGGCGAGAGCGGCGTGAACGAGGAAGGCGGGTCATTCGACGGAACGGCCGAGTCGCTGACCGCGCTCGACAACATGTTCCGCGGCGTGTCCGGCGAATCGGACAAGGCGGACGAGCTGATGCAGCACGTCCGCACCCGCCAATCCGACGAAGGGCTGGTGATCGAGCTCTTCGGGGCCGAGGATAAGCCTCTGTTTGTCGGGTCGTCCGACCGCCCGACGACGCTGATGATCCGGCTGCTGGAGATGGTGGCGCAAGTGACCACGCTCGCGACCAACGATCTGGCGATCAAGGGCCATACCGATGGGCGGCCGTTCACCCTGGGCGACTACGGCAACTGGGAGCTGAGCGCCGACCGCGCCCATGCGGTGCGCCGCGGACTGGTCGTCGGCGGCGTGGCGCCGGACCGCATGCAGCGCGTCGTCGGCCGCGCGGATCGAGAACTGTGGCTGCCCGAGGCCCCGCTCGCGCCTCGCAACCGAAGGGTCGAGATCACGCTTCTGCGCTCGGACCTGTAAGGACGGGGCGCGGCGGCGCGCTGCGTCCGCCGCGCCCCTTGCGCGCCTCGTCCCGCCGCGGCATCCACATGCCTCAAAGGGAGGACGAGGCCATGTTCCACGCCACCATGAATTTCGCGCTGGACGAAAACGTCGAGGCGATCCGCGAAGCCACGCATCGTTGGGCGCAGGATCGGGTCAAACCGCGGGCGCATGAGATCGACCGCAGCAACGAATTTCCGTCCGAGCTCTGGAAGGAAATGGGCGATCTCGGCCTTCTGGGCATCACCGTGGAAGAGGAGTTCGGCGGTCTGGGCCTCGGCTACTTGGCCCACAGCGTCGCCGTCGAGGAAGTGGCCCGCGCCTCCGCCTCCGTCTCGCTGAGCTACGGCGCGCATTCGAACTTGTGCGTGAACCAGATCCGGCTGAACGGAAGCGACGAACAGCGGGCCAAGTATCTTCCGGGCTTGATCTCCGGCGATCATGTCGGCGCCTTGGCGATGTCGGAGGCCGGGCAAGGCTCCGACGTCGTCGGGATGAAACTGCGAGCCGAAAAGCGCAACGACCGCTACATTCTGAACGGATCTAAGTACTGGATCACCAACGGTCCCGACGCCGACACGCTCGTCGTCTACGCCAGCACCGATCCGGACGCCGGCCCGCGCGGCATCACGGCCTTCTTGATCGAGAAGTCCGTGGCCGGCTTCTCCACCTCGCCGCATTTCGACAAGCTCGGCATGCGCGGGTCGAACACGGGAGAGCTGATCTTCGACGATTGCGAGGTGCCGTTCGAAAACGTGCTGGGAGAGGAAGGCGGCGGCGTCGCCGTCCTCATGTCGGGCCTCGACTACGAGCGGGTGGTCCTCTCCGGCATCGGCGTAGGCCTGATTCACGCCATGCTGGACGAGGTCATGCCCTACATGCATGAGCGCAAGCAGTTCGGGCGGCCCATCGGCGACTTCCAGCTCATGCAGGCCAAGATCGCCGACATGTACGCCGCCATGAACACGGCGCGCGCCTATCTCTACGCCTGCGCCGCCGCCTGCGACCGCGGCGAGGTCACCCGCCAGGACGCCGCCGCCTGCGTGCTTTACTGCTCGGAGGTCGCGATGCAGCAGGCCGTGCAAGCGGTGCAGGCCTTCGGCGGCGCCGGCTACCTGTCCGACAGTCACGTCTCCCGCATCTTCCGCGACGCCAAGCTGATGGAGATCGGCGCCGGCACTTCGGAGATCCGCCGCATGCTCTGCGGTCGCGAGCTCATGAAGGCGACGGCATGACGATCGTCTCCGCTCGACACCGCCGCTCCGCCTTCGCCGCAAGCCTGGCCGCCGCGCTGGCGGTGTCCGCAGGGCTCGCTGCGGCGACCGAGGCCGCGTTCGACGCCATCACCCTTCCCGCCCTCGACGAATGCGTCGCGCAACTCGCCGACGGGGCGGAAGAAGAGGCCCGCGCCTGCCTCGAACCCATGATGGCCATCTGCGTGCGCAGCCGCGCTGTGGGCGACGCGCCCGAGGCCCTGCGCGCCTGCATCGAGGCGGAGACGCAGGCCTGGCTCCCTCTCATCGACGCGCATTTCGAGCAGATCGAGGCGAAGGACGACGTCAAGGAGCTAACCCGCAACGAAATGATGCGCACCATAGCCGTCGACGTCTTGGAAAGCCGCTGCCCCCAGCTCTCAGAAGACGGCGTGTCGGACGCGTTCTGCGAGCTGCGCACCACCGGCAGCCTCGCCATCGACCTGCGCCTCGACCTCGCCCGCCAAGCGGCCGAAGCCCAATGACCGCGTCGGCAGAATCCGCGGAGAATCTCGCCTCGACAGCAACTTGCGTCGCAACGATGGCGACAAATCGGTTGCAATTGTTAGCGAATAATGAAAAATGAATAAAGCCTGGCAAGGGGGGTGAAGGCCAGCTTTCAGTATCAGCGTATGCCCCGTGAACGGCAGCCGCGCGACGCGGGTGCCGCAGCGTCAGAGAGGTCAGATCATGATCCGCCGTCTATTCCGCGTTCTCCTGCCCGCGCTCGCGCTGGCCGTCCTCTTCGCCGCCTCGCCCGAGGCGCGGGCTCAACAGGCGCGGGACAGCGCCTTCGTCTCAGCCTGCCTCGACGTGCACCTGCCCCGCGGAGCCGCGGTGGCCGAGCAGCGCTGCGTCGGGCTCATCGCCGCCGGCTGCATGAACCGGCCCGAGGGCGCCACCACCGTCGGTCAGTCCGCCTGCCTCCTGCGCGAAGCGTCCGCCTGGGAGCATGCGATGAGCGCGCAGTACGACGGTCTTCTGGCGCGGGTCTCGGCCCATGACGACGCTTCCCGCGCGGGGGCCGCCGAGGCGCTCGCCAAGGCCCAGTCCGCCTGGGCCACCTATGCCGAGGCCGAGTGCGGCTACGCCTACGCCTTGTGGGGCGAGGGCAGCTTCCGGCAGGTCGCCGGCGCCGACTGCCGCCTGAACATTCTGGCCCGCCGCACCATCCAGCTGCGCGCCCAGATCGGCTTCGAAAGCTGACGACGGGCCCGCGCGCGCGGGATTGAACCTCACGGCCCTCCGGGACTAGCGTGCGCGCCCGCGCCGCGCTGTTCCCTCGGAGGGCCGTCTCACATGAAGCTTCAGGTCGCCGCCCTGCCAGCGCCTGACGAGGCCCGCGCCAACCGCGACGCCCATCTCGCCGCCATCGAGACGATCCGCGCCGCTGCTGACGCGGCCCGCGCCGGCGGCGGAGAGGGCGCGCTCGCTCGTCACGTCTCCCGCGGCAAGCTTCCGCCCCGCGAACGCGTCCGCGGCCTCCTGGACCCCGGCGCGCCCTTCCTCGAAATCGGCCTCACCGCCGCCCACGAGATGTACGACGGCGCCGCCCCGGGCGCGGGCATGATCGCCGGCGTCGGCCGGGTGGAGGGCCGCGAGGTTCTCGTCGTCTGCAACGACGCGACCGTGAAGGGCGGCACCTACTACCCCGTCACGGTGAAGAAGCACCTTCGCGCGCAGGAGATCGCCCAGCAGAACAACCTCCCCTGCGTCTACCTGGTGGACAGCGGCGGCGCGAACCTGCCCCAGCAGGACGAGGTCTTCCCGGATCGCGACCATTTCGGCCGCATCTTCTTCAACCAGGCCAACATGTCGGCCGCCGGCATCCCCCAGATCGCCGTCGTGATGGGCTCCTGCACCGCCGGCGGCGCCTATGTGCCGGCCATGTCGGACCAGACCATCATCGTGAAGGAGCAGGGGACCATCTTCCTCGGCGGCCCGCCCCTGGTCAAAGCCGCCACCGGAGAGGTCGTCACGGCGGAAGACCTCGGAGGCGGCGACGTCCACACCCGCCTCTCCGGCGTCGCCGACCACCTGGCGGAGGACGACGCCCACGCGCTGGCCCTCGCCCGCCGCATCGTCGCCGGCCTCAACCGGCCCAAGGCCCCGACGGTTGAGCTCCAGACCCCCGAGGACCCCGCCCACGACCCCGAGGACCTGCTCGACGTCATCCCCGCCGACCTGCGCACCCCCTACGACATCCGGGAGCTGATCGCCCGTGTCGTCGACGGCTCCCGCTTCGACGAGTTCAAGCCGCGCTTCGGGAACACCCTCGTCACCGGCTTCGCCCATCTGCACGGCATCCCCGTCGGCATCGTCGGCAACAACGGCATCCTGTTCTCCGAGAGCGCCCAGAAAGGGGCCCATTTTGTCGAGCTCTGCTGCCAACGCAAAATTCCGCTGGTATTCTTGCAGAACATCACCGGCTTCATGGTCGGCCGTAAGTATGAGAACGAGGGCATCGCCCGCCACGGCGCCAAGATGGTCACCGCCGTCGCCTGCGCCCAGGTCCCCAAGGTCACAATGATCGTCGGCGGCTCCTTCGGCGCCGGCAACTACGGGATGTGCGGCCGCGCCTACTCGCCCCGGTTCCTCTGGTCCTGGCCCACCTCCCGCATCTCCGTCATGGGCGGGGAGCAAGCCGCCGGCGTCCTCGCCACCGTCCGCCGCGAGGGGATCGAGCGCAAAGGCGGCGCTTGGTCCGCCGACGAAGAGGCCGAGTTCAAGCGCCCGACGCTTGAGCTGTTCGAGCGCCAGTCCCATCCCCTCTACGCCTCCGCCCGCCTTTGGGACGACGGCGTCGTAGACCCCCGCGACACCCGCCGGGTCCTCGCCCTAAGCCTTTCCGCCGCCCTCAACGCCCCGATCCCGGAAACGCGCTTCGGCGTCTTCCGCATTTGACCGCGGCGCGGACCCGCCGCCGCGCCGCTCGCCCCGACACCGTCCGCTTTGGGAGGACGACATGCTCCGTTGGCTCTTCGGCCGCAAACGCGAGGATCAGGCCGCCTCGGCCGAGGCCGCCGAGCCCGAGGCTCCGGCGGCTCCCGAGGCGCCTTCCACACCAGCGCCCGAAGTGGCCGAGACCCGACAGGTCCCGCCGTCTCCAGCGCCTGCGCCCTCCGCCGCGTCCGAACCGACGTCCGATCCAAAGCCGGCCGAGCCCGCCCCGGCTCCAGCGCCCGCTCCCAAGCCCGCCGCGCGACCCCCGACCGTCCGCCACCGCATGTTCCAAAAGATCCTCATCGCCAACCGCGGAGAGATCGCCGTGCGGGTCGCCCGCACCGCCCGCGCCATGGGCGTGCGCACCGTCGCCGTCTACTCCGACGCCGATGCAGGCGCGCTTCACGTCCAAGCCTGCGATGAGGCCGTCCGCCTCGGCCCCGCCCCGGTCGGCGAAAGCTACCTCAAGGGCGACGTCATCATCGCCGCCGCCCTCGCCGCCGGCGCCCAGGCCATCCACCCCGGCTACGGCTTCCTGTCCGAGAACCCCGACTTCGCCGAAGCGGTGGAGGCTGGCGGCCTAGTGTTCATCGGCCCCCCCGCCGCGGCCATTCGCGCCATGGGCCTCAAGGACGCCGCAAAGGCCAGCATGGAGGCCGCCGGCGTCCCCGTCGTCCCCGGCTACCATGGCGAGCGGCAGGAGCCCGACTTCCTCACCGGGGAAGCCGACGCCATTGGCTACCCCGTTCTCATCAAAGCCCGCGCCGGCGGCGGCGGCAAAGGCATGCGCCGCGTCGACGCGCCCGCCGACTTCGCCGAAGCCCTGCAAGGCGCCCAGGCCGAAGCCAAGGCCGCCTTCGGCGACGACCGCGTGCTGATCGAAAAATATGTCGCCCGCCCCCGCCACATCGAGATCCAGCTGATGGCAGACGCCCACGGCAGGGTCCTGCACCTGAACGAACGCGACTGCTCCCTCCAGCGCCGCCACCAGAAGGTCATCGAAGAGGCCCCAGCCCCCGGCATGACTCCGCAGATGCGCTCCGAGATCGGCGCCGCCGCCGTCCGCGCCGCCGAGGCCATCGG
>JBCCPD010000010.1:0-23966 GCA_039025075.1 Pseudomonadota bacterium
GCGGTCAGCAGCCCCAGATCGGCGTTCAGCTTGAAGGCGGAGAAGGCGAGCACCGCGAAGCCCGAGGCGAGGATCACCGTGGTCGCGAAGATCGCCGAGCCGGCCGTGCGGAACGTGAAGCGCACCGCATCGGCCACGTCGCTCTCGCGCCGGGCCCGCAGGTACTTGGCCAGCACATGCACGGTGAAATCGACGACCAGACCCACGGCCACCGCGCCGACCGCGGCGACGGAAAAGCCCACCTGCCCCACCGCCAGCGCCCAGATCCCGAACGTCGCCAGGATCGGCAGCGCGTTCTGAACCACGCTCAAAAGGCCCACCGTCAGCGACCGGAACGCCGCCGCCAGGATCGCGAAGATCGCGCCGACGAGGATCAAGGCGCCCTCGAAGCTCGCCTCGATGTTGCGCTGCGCCACGAAGGCGAAAAGAACCTTCGATCCCGTCGCCTCGAAGCCGTAGCCGTCGCCGTTCTCCGCGAACCAAGCCTCCGCCCGCCGCAGGAACGCCTTGGTCTCCTCGGTGGAGATGTCGCGCATCGTGGCGGTGACGCGGGTGGACCGGCGGTCGATGTCCACCCGGTCGTTCAGGTCGAGCCCCCGCGGCAGCGACAGCTCGTAGACCAGCAGATACTGGCCGGCGAGCTGCCGGTCGTCGGGGATCTCGAAGAACGCCGGGTCGTCGCCGTTGAGGTTGAAGTTCAGCCGCTTCATCACGTCCGAAAGGGCGTAGACATGCGCCACGCTCGCGGCCTCCTCGGCGCGCAGCCAGGCGGCGAAGGCGTCGACGACGCCCAGGAACGCCGGCTCCGTCACCGCGCCCGGCGCGCCGGGGTCGAGGATGAACTCCACCTGGTCGGAGCCGAAATAGGGGTCCGCGGCGTCGATGGCCTGGCGGAACTCCAAGCTCGGATCGAAATAGCCGGACCACTGGTCGTTCAGCTCGATTCTCGGCAGCAGAACCGTCAGGCCCGCCATCGCGGCGAAGACCGCGGCGGCGATCTTGCGCGGATGGGCGATCACCGCCTCCGCCATGCGGGCCGACGAGGACCGCCCCGCCCGCTCCGGCGCGAAGCCCAGCGGCAGCGCCGACAGCAGCGCCGGCAGGAACGTCACCGACAGCAGCCACGCGGCGGCGATGCCGGCCGCCGACATGTTGCCCAAATGGTGGAAGGGCGGGCTGTCCGAGGCGTTGAGCGCCAGGAACCCGGCGACGGTGGTCAGCGAAGTGATGAAGATCGGCGTGAAGTTCAGCGCCGTCGCCTCCACGATGGCCTCGCGCTTGGCCAGCCCGTCCGCCATCTTCGTCCGCACGCCCGCCGCCAGATGGATGGCGTCCGCAACGGCGATGGTGAGGATGATGATCGGCGCCGACAGCGAGATCGGGGTCAGCAGAACCCCGGTCCACCCGCCGACGCCCATGCCCACCAGCGTGGCCAGAGCGATCACCGCGAGCCCCGCCGCGACCGCGCTGATCGATAGCATCACCACGGCCATCACCAGCAGCACGATGCCGTAGACCGCTGGGATCAGCGTGGCGCTGTCGCGCAGCCCCGCCTCCTCGAACGCCGCCGACAGGCTCGCGACGCCGGTCATGTGGATCTCCAGCCCCGGATGCGCCGCCTGCACGTCGGCGCGGATGTCGCGCGCCGCCTGCTTGGCCGCGCTGGCGATGTTGGGCACGTCCGAGGGGAACTGCACGACCGCGTTGACCACCGTCGCCTCGCCGCCGGGCGACACGACGAACCCGTCGATCAGCGGCTCG
This sequence comes from Pseudomonadota bacterium, assembly GCA_039025075.1. GTDB lineage: Bacteria > Pseudomonadota > Alphaproteobacteria > Rhodobacterales > Rhodobacteraceae > Albimonas. The sequence goes on from JBCCPD010000010.1 coordinate 1,762, forward strand.
GCCTTGGCGATGGCCTCGATGCGCGCCGCCTCCGCCGCGTCCAGCGCCGCCGGGTCGTCCACCAGCGGCGCGACGATCAAATCGTCGCCCTCGCCGCGGGTGTGCTGGAAGTTCGTCAAGCTGTCGACGCGGGAGACGTAGGGCAGCCTCCATGCGGCCTCGGTCAGCGCATGAACCGCGGCCAGCGCCTCCGGCGCGAACACCGTCCCGCCCTCCGGGATCACCACGAAGGCCAGGTTGTCGGTCTTGCCGAACCGGCCCTGAGCCGTCTCGTTGGCGATGAAGTCCGGGTTCCCCTCGCCGAAGAACACGCGGTAGTCGCCGGCGAAGCGCAGCCCCGCCGCCCCATAGGAGATCGCGACGCAGGCGAGGACCACGGCGGGCAGAAGCGCCCATCGCCAGCGCAAGCTCCAGCTCGCGACCCGGCGGCCGAGGGCCTCGGAATAGGGTTCTTTGGTCATGGCGCGCTCCCGATGGCGACGGCGGTGATGATACGATACCGGATCGTATCTAAACACCCACCCTTGCGCGGCAAGCCCGAAGCGCACATTTTCCGCCATGTCAGGAGGACGGCATGAGCCAGAAGCCGGCGGGAGAGCCGCGGACGGTCACCGAAGCGCGGATCATCGAGGCGGCCAAGACGCTCTTCGCCGAGAAGGGTTTTTCTCCCGTCTCGACCGACCTGCTATGCCGCGAGGCCCGGGTCTCGAAAACGTCGATCTACAAGTACTTCGAGAGCATGCAGGGCGTGCTGGCCGCCGTGGTCCGCGACGAAGGCGAGATCTTCGATCTCTACCGAAAGCCGGTCATCGAGACGCGCGAGGACGCCGCGCGCGCCCTCGCCGACTACGGCGTGCGCCTGCTGACCCTGCTCAACAGCCGCTTCTGCCGTCAGCTCGACCGCATGATGCACGAGGAATCCCGCGGCAATCCCGACGTCGCCCGCACCTTCTTCGACCGCGCCTACGGCCAAAGCCGCGCGGACGTGGCCGCGATGATCTCCACCGCGGTCGAAAAAGGCGTCCTCGACCGCGTCGAAGACCCGGTCCAGACCGCCGAGGACCTCATCTCCCTTTGGGAAGGCTTCAGCCTGATCGAAGCCCGTCTGGGCCTCGTGGACCTCCCCTACCCCCGGCCCGAACCGCATGTCGAACGCTGCCTCGGGATCGTCTTTCCGGGCCTGAAAGGCCTCGGCGACAGGGCAAAATCCTCGCCCGCCGGCTGAGCGGACGTCGATCCCGGACCGCTCCGACCGCCCTCAGGCGATCCTTCGGCCCGGAGCATCCAGCCCGTCCAACGGCGGCCATCGACCGCCGACCCCGAGCATCTGCCCGGGCCGAGCCGTCCGCCCAGCCGCGATTCGAATGCCTCAGAACCGCCGGCGCCGCAGGTCCTCGATCAGCAGCCGGGTCGCGACGTCGCGGCTGCTCCGCTCTGCCAGAACGGACGTCGCCGCGCCGCCGGACCGGACTTCCCGCAACCGACCGTCGCCCGGCCCGTCGAGCCCCTGCGCGCCGTCCGCCTTTCGCCGGCGGACGAGCAGCATCTCCAAGACCTTCCTGAACGGCGCGGCCAGGCGGCCGGTCGAAGCGCTGCGGGCGATGGAGCCATCGGTCATCGGTCTTCCTTTCTGCTGACGGCCGGACCCTAGGCGCAAGCCGGTTGTCAGAGAAACGAAAAGACCTTAGCTATAGGTTCAGCTCAACTGATAGGCGTTCCCATGCTCAGCCTCGACCTCGATCTCCTGCGCACCTTCGTGGCCATCGCCGAAACCGGAACCTTCTCCTCCGCCGCTCGGACGGTCCTGCGCACCCCCTCGGCCGTCTCCATGCAGGTCAAGAAGATGGAGGAGACGCTCGGCCGCACGCTCTTCGTGCGCGACAGCCGCTCCGTCGCGCTGACCGAGGATGGCGAGCGGGTCCTGGCCCATGCGCGCCGCATGCTGGCGCTCGATCAGGATCTCGTCGCGGCCTTCCATCCCGAAACGATGAAAGGGGAGGTCAGGCTCGGCGTGCACGACGACGTGGCCGCGCGCTTTCTGCCCGACCTCCTGCGGCGGTTCGCCCGCACCCACCCGAACGTGGTCGTCAATGCGGTCGTGTCCGATTCGGGGCCGATGATGCAGCAGATCGCCCAGGGGCGGCTCGACCTCGCCACCGTCGCCCGCCTGCCCTCTCAAGCCAAGGCGCGCCGCGGCGAGCCGCTGCTGCGCGAACAGCTGGTCTGGGCCGGTTGCCGCGGCGGCATCGCCCATGAGATGGATCCGATCCCCGTGACCGTATGGGACCGGACCTGCGCCTGGCGAAAGGCGGGTTTGGAAGGCCTCGAAGCGCAGGGCCGACCCTATCGCATCGTGTTGGAGTCGGGCCATCTGAGCGGTCAGAAGGCCGCCGTCCACGCGGATCTGGCGGTCGCCCCCATCCCCCGCAGCGCCCTGGGCGGCTGCCTCGTCGAGGTGCCGGCCGCGGCCGGTCTGCCCCGCCTGAGCACCTACGAACTGGCCCTCGCCATCGCCGAGGACGCCTCCGAAGCCGCCCTCGCCGCCGCCGACCACCTGCGAGCCTGCTTCGCCGAGCAGAGCCTGGCGGCCTGAGCCCCGCCCGTCGCCGCCGACCATCTTTCTGTGCGATGCGCAGCGCCTAGGCGCCCGCCGAAGGCGCTGAGCGATGAACCATGTCCCCGACAACTCCGCCGCCGCCGGGCCGGCGCTCTCGCATGGCCGCCCCACCCTCGCCAAGGCGAAGATTCGACCCAGCAAGCCAACCACGCGGCCAACCGCCCTCGCCGGCCAAAGATCGCCGCGTCCCGCCTCCTGTTCTCCGCCGGTTCGCAGTGGCCCCAGGTCGGCCCTGACGACCCGGCGCCGACCCTGGCGAGGCTCGGCCTCAGGCGGCCCATGCCCCCCATCGCCGGCGCCCCACGCCGCGCACGTCGGCAGCGCGAAGACCGCGCGTCCTCGCAGCCCAAGACCTTTCGGTCGCGGCAGCCGCCGCGTGGATCAACGCCGAAAGCCGCCTCGCGTCGCTTAGGACGCCGATCTCCGCGACCTCGACCCGTCGATCCACGCGCCCTGTCTCCAAAAGCCGCGTCGAAGCAGCCTCACGCGGCAAACGCCCCGCGCAGCAAAGAACCGTCATCTCCCGCTCCAGCCCCTGCTCGGGCATCGGACCCGACCCTGCCGGCTCCGACATCCGCGCCGAGCCCGCGGCCCCTCCCGCCCGGACCTCCGGCTCCGAGCCCCACGCGCCCTGATCCGGCGACCGCCCTCCCAGCCGGCAGGCCGCTCTAGCCGGCCAGGATCTCGTCCAGCAGCGCCATCAGCGCCTCCGGGCAGGTGATATGCGGGTTGTGGCTGGCCTCGATCTCGCGCGTCTCCCAGCCCCGCGCCAGCGCCTTGTCGCGGAACCTGGCGAACCCGTCTCCCGGCCCCGCGATCATGCAATAGACATAGGCGATCGGCAGCGTCAGCGGACCGCCCCGAAGCCGCAGCTTCCGCCGGAACGTCTCCGCCGGCTGCAGCGCGCGGCGCGGCGCCGCCCAGGCCAGGTCCTCGGGCGAGGTGTCGGGCGGCATCGGATTGGGCGCGATGCGCCACCCTTCCCCATCCTCGGCGATCCGCGCCTCGAAGATCGCCCGCGCCTCCGTCCCCGCCGCGTCGAACAGGCTCTCCCCGTCCTCCGGCGCGATGGCGTCCAGGTAGATCAGCCGGGCGATCCGGTCCCGCGCCCGATCGGCGACCCCCGTCGCCACCATGCCGCCATAGGAATGGCCCAGCAGCACCGCGTCGCGCAGATCCTCGGTCTCCAGCACCGCCAGCACGTCCTGGATATGGGTCTCCAGATCCACCTGGGGCGAGGCGAGATGCGCGCGCCGCCCCAAACCGGTCAGGCTCGGGGTCCAGAACCGATGCCCCGCCGCCGCCATCAACGGCGCCATCCGCCGCCACGCCCAGGCCGACGACCAGGCCCCATGCGCCAGAACGATCTCGGCCATCGCCGCCTCCTCCCGCTGCGCCCGAACCCGAGATCGACCGGATCCGAGGCGAAGGCAAGCCGCCTCGCGCCGCCGGCCCGGCGGCCTTGCGCGCGGATCAAGCCGGCGCTCTCGCCGGCTCCCGCGACGCGTCGCCCCGGCGACGCGTCGCCCGATACCCGCGCGGCCGACCCGCCGTCTCGCCCTGCGTCGCTGGCATGCGTTCATCATGGGGGGGCGACCCAAACCCTCTCCCGCCCGGTCAGTCAGGAATCGCACGACCAGCGAAACTTGTCCGGGGCCCGAGGCCGCTCGGCAAAGCCCCCCTGCCTTGAAGCCCCCCCGGTCCACCCGCCGCCGCCCGAACGACGCGACGCGCCCGCGCAGATCCAGACCGCCGGCCCGCATCTCAGCGGAGCCGGCTCATCGCCCTCGCCCGTCGAACAACCGCCCCCCGCCGCCCCGGCCCCCGAATCCCGCCCAAAGCGCCGCGGCCTCGCTCCAAAGGGGAGTTCGGGCGGGGCCGCCGTTCGAGCGCAGCTCGGACCAGGGCCCTCCCGGGCTCCCCAATCTCACCCCGTCCGATAATTCGGCGCCTCGCGCGTGATCCGCACGTCGTGCACATGGCTCTCGCGCAGCCCAGCGCCGGTGATCTTCACGAAGCGCGCGCCGCCGCGCATCGCGTCGATCGTGCGGCAGCCCGTATAGCCCATCGCCGCCCGCAACCCGCCCGACAACTGATGCAGCACGCCCCCGGCCGCGCCCTTGTAAGGCACCTGCCCCTCGATCCCCTCCGGCACCAGCTTTTCCGCCGACGCCTCCTTCTGAAAATACCGGTCCGCCGAGCCCCGCGCCATGGCCCCCACGGAGCCCATCCCGCGGTAGCTTTTGAAACTTCGCCCCTCGAACAGCACCAGCTCCCCCGGCGCCTCGTCCGTCCCCGCCAGCATCGAGCCGATCATCGCGCAATGCGCCCCCGCCGCGATCGCCTTGGCCAGATCGCCCGAATACTTGATCCCCCCGTCGGCGATCACCGGCGCGCCCGCCTTCGCGGCGGCCTCCGCGCAATCCATCACCGCGGTCAGCTGCGGCACGCCCACGCCCGCCACGATCCGCGTCGTGCAGATGCTCCCCGGGCCGATCCCCACCTTCACCGCGTCCGCGCCCGCGTCGATCAGCGCCCGCGTCGCCTCGGCCGTCGCCACGTTGCCGGCCACCACCTGAACGGAATTGCTCAGTTTCTTGATCCGCGTCACCGCCTCCGCGACCGAGGCCGAATGCCCATGCGCCGTATCCACCACCAGCAGGTCCACATGGGCGTCGATCAACGCCTCCGACCGCGCGAACCCCGCATCCCCGACCGTGGTCGCCGCCGCCACCCGCAGCCGGCCCAGCCCGTCCTTGCAGGCCATCGGATGCAGCACCGACTTTTCCAGATCCTTGATGGTCAGCAGCCCGCTCAGCCGCCCTTCGCCGTCCACGACCAGCAGTTTCTCGATGCGCCGCGCATGCATCATCCGCCGCGCCTCCTCGGGCTCCACCGGCTCGCGCGCCACGGCCAGTCCCTCGCTGGTCATCATCGCATGCACCGGCGTCGCCTCGTCCTCGATGAAGCGCATGTCCCGGTTGGTCAGGATCCCCACCGGCCGCCCGCCCTCGTCCACCACTGGAAAGCCGGTGATCTTGTAGCGCTCCTGCCGCGCCCGAGCGTCCTTCAAGGTCTGGTCCGGCTCCAAAGTGATCGGATTGTAGACGATCCCGCTCTCGAACCGCTTCACCCGCCGGATCTGCCGCGCCTGCTCCTCCAGGTCGAGGTTGCGGTGGATCACGCCCATCCCGCCCGCCTGGGCCATGGCGATGGCCATCTCGGCCTCGGTCACCGTGTCCATGGCGCTCGACAGCAGCGGCAGGTTCAGCTCGATGTCCTTGGTGACCCGCGTGCGCAGATCCGCGTCGGCCGGCAGCACCTCCGAGGCGCCGGGCACGAGCAGAACGTCGTCGAAGGTCAGCGCCTCGCGAATCTCCATGGGGGCCTCCGTGATTCGAGGGTGGGGGCTGGGGTTCGGTTGGCGCGATGGCTTGGCATGGGCGTCGGCCGAAGGGAAGCGACGGGGCCCGGAGCCGCGCCGGTCCGAGCCGCGGCCTTGCGACCCTCGGCGGACCGGGCCGCGACGGCCCGAGCCGCAGCCGCCAACTCCGCTACCGCCCGAGCCGTAACCGAATGTAAATCCGCGCCATGGGACAGCGTCGCCGTCACGTTGATCAACGTCCTCACCGGAAAGGCGCCGCAGATGCCGGACATGCCGACCCCGCGCACCGACCGCCCGGCCGCGGCGCCGGACCTGCCGCCCCAGATCGCCGCCGCGGCGGCCGCCGGGGACGCGGTCGCCCTGGTGATGCTCGACGCCGACGGCGTCGTCTCCGCCTGCAGCGCCGCCTTCGCCCGCCTGACCGCGCAGACGGAGGCGAAGGGCGCTCGCTTCGACGCCCTCTTCGGGCCCGAAACCGCGCCGCCCCAGGCCGGCTCCGTCAACGTCGTCGACTTCGCCCTGCCCTCGGGGTCCGTCGCGGCCCTCGTCTGGACCCGGGCCGAAGGCGGCGGCTGGTCCGGCGTCCTCTCCGCAGCGCCCGGCCGCGGGCGCCCGCTGCGCGCCGATCCGCTCACCGGTCTGGGCGACCGCGCCTATCTCGCCTCGGCTTTCGAGCGGATCATGGCCGAACGCGGCGACGGGCCCGCGCCGGTGGTGATCGTCGTCGATCTCGACCGCTTCAAGCCGGTCAACGACACGCTCGGCCACGCCGCCGGCGACGCGCTCCTCAAGCTCGTCGCCGACCGCATCCGCCGCGCCCTGCGCGATAGGGACGAGCTGGCGCGCGTCGGCGGCGACGAATTCGTCGTCATCGTCGCCGCCCCCCAGGACGTGGAGGCCGCCCAGGCCGTCGCCGACCGCATCGTCGACACCCTCGCCCGGCCGTTCCTCGTGGCCGGCTCCCAAGTCCTGATCGGCGCCACCGCCGGCCTCGCGCCGGCGGGCGACGGCGATCCAGGCCCCGGCGCCTTCCAGGACGCGCTGCAACGCGCCGACATCGCGCTCTACGAAGGCAAACGCGCCGGCCGCGGCCAAAGCCTGTGGTTCGAGGCGTCCATGCGCGACAAGCTCGAAGACACCCGCAAGCTCGAAGCGGACATGCACCGCGCCCTCCTGATGGAGGAGTTCGAGCTCGAATATCAGCCCCAGCACCGCGCCCGCGACGGCGGCCTGCGCGGGTTCGAGGCTTTGGTCCGCTGGAACCACCCCGAACGCGGCCGGATGCTGCCGGCCGAGTTCATGCCGGTGGCGGAGCGCACGCGCCTGATCCTGCGCCTCGGCGATTGGGTGCTGGAGGAGGCGTGCCGCGCCGCCATGTCGTGGCCCCGGCCCCTCTCCATCGGCGTCAACGTCTCGCCGGTTCAGATCGCCGCGCCCGAGTTCATCGGCCAGGTCGACGCCGCCCTCGCCGCCACCGGCCTGCCGCCCGAGCGTCTGGACATCGAGCTGACCGAGAACGTGCTGATCTCCGACCCCGATCTCGTGGCCGAGCGCGTCGACGCCCTGCGCGCCCGCGGCGTGCGCCTGTCGCTGGACGATTTCGGCGCCGGCTACGCGTCGCTCTCCTACCTGCGCCAGTTCCGCTTCGACACGCTCAAGATCGACAAGTCCTTCATCCTGCCCGCCGGCAGAACCAACGACGATCTCACCGGCGCCATCGTCGACATGGGCTCCGCCCTCGGCCTCGAAGTGCTGGCCGAGGGGGTGGAGACCGAAAGCCGGCTCGAGTTCCTCAAGGGCCTCGGCCCGATCTCCGTCCAAGGCTACCACTTCGGCCGCCCGATGGCCTCCCAGAAGGCCGTCGACTACATCCGCACCCATCCCGTCGCAGACAAGGGAGACGACGCGTGACCTCCGATCTTCTCCGCATCACCTATTTCAGCCGCAACGCCCTCGATCTCTGCGACGACCGCATGCGCTTCGAGATCGACGCGATCCTCGAGGTCAGCCAGGCCCGCAACGCCGCCTGCGGCGTCGGCGGCGCGCTGATGTTCAACCGCGGCGTCTTCGTTCAGACCCTCGAAGGCCCCCTTCAGGCGGTGGAGGACACGTTCAACCGCGTCCAGGCCGATCCGCGCCATGACGAGGTCACGGTGCTGGAAGTGACGCCCATCGAGGCTTCGGCCTTCCAGGCCTGGTCCATGGGCTTCGTGGGCGAAGAGGCGCAGAGCGCGGACCTTTACGCCGGCATCGCCAGCGACAGCGGCTTCGAGGCGGCCGCCGCGACGCTGCCCGACATCTACGCCATGATGCAGCGCCTCGCCCTGCGCAACGAGCTGCGCCTGCGCGCCGCCTGACCCCCGCGCCGCGCGGCGCGTCGCACGCCGCCGGCCCCGCCGCTCAAGCAAAGGGGCTCCGCCGCCCAACCCTTCGGCGCCTCCCTCCTGAGGCTCTCCAGCGCGCAGGCCGCCAAGCAGAACCCGACACGTCTTCAGCCGACGCCCGGCGCCCCTCGCCACCCAAAGCCGAACCGAGCGCCTCCCCGAACGCCCGTCCTCACCCCGCCTTCGGATACCCCATCGTCCCCACCGCCTCCCGGATCTCCTCCAGGATCGCCGGATCGTCGATCGTCGCCGGCATCTTGAAGTCCTCGCCGTCGCAGATCTTGGCCATCGTCGCCCGCAAGATCTTGCCCGACCGCGTCTTGGGCAGCCGGTCCACCACCTTGGCCAGCTTGAACGCCGCCACCGGCCCGATCTCGTCGCGCACCCGGGCCACGCATTCGGCCTCGATCTCCCCCGGCGGCCGGTTCACGCCGTTCGACAGGCACAGAAACCCCATCGGCAGCTGGCCCTTCAGCTGATCCGCCACGCCGATCACCGCGCACTCGGCCACGTCCGGATGGCCCGCCAGCACCTCCTCCATCGCCCCGGTGCTCAGCCGGTGCCCCGCCACGTTGATGACGTCGTCGGTGCGGGCCATGATCCAGACATAGCCGTCCGCATCGATGATCCCCGCATCCCCGGTCTCATAGTAGCCGGGGAAATGCTCCAGATAGCTCTTCTTGAACCGCGCCTCCGCCTCCCACAGCGTCGGCAGGCAGCCCGGCGGCAGCGGCAGCTTCACCGCGATCGCCCCCAGCGTCCCCGGCGCCACCGGATGCCCCGCCTCGTCCAGCACCGCCATGTCGTAGCCCGGCATCGGCACGGTCGGGGAGCCGATCTTGATCGGCAGCAGCTCCAGCCCCGCGGGGTTGCCGGCGATGGTCCAGCCGGTCTCCGTCTGCCACCAATGGTCGATCACCGGCACCCCCAGCTGAGCGCCCGCCCATTCCACCGTGTCCGGATCCGCCCGCTCCCCCGCAAGAAACAGGTATTTGAGGCCGGACAGATCGTATTTGCGAACGAACTCGCCCTTCGGGTCCTCCCGCTTGATCGCCCGGAACGCGGTCGGCGCCGTGAAGAAGCTCTTCACCCCATGCTCCTGGATCACCCGCCAGAACGTCCCCGCATCGGGCGTGCCCACCGGCTTGCCCTCGAACAGCACGCTCGTGCAGCCCGCGATCAGCGGCGCATAGACGATGTAGGAATGCCCCACCACCCAGCCGACGTCCGAGGCCGCCCAGAACACGTCCCCCGCCTCGCAATCGTAGATGTTCTTCATCGTCCAGTTCAGCGCGACCGCATGGCCGCCCGAGGGCCGGATCACCCCTTTCGGCTGCCCCGTCGTGCCGGACGTGTAGAGAATGTACAGCGGCTCCGCCCCGCCGACCTCCACGCACTCCGCCGGCGCGACGCCGTGCTGGAACCCGTGCCAATCCACGTCCCGGCCCGGGGTCAGCGCCGCCACCTCCTGCTCGCGCTGAAAGATCACGCAGAAGTCGGGCTTGTGCGCCGCCTGCTCGATCGCGCTGTCGAGCAGCGGCTTGTAGTGCACCACCCGCCCCGGCTCCAAACCGCAGGAGGCGGCGATGATCGCCTTCGGCCGCGCATCGTCGATCCGCACCGCCAGCTCATGGGCCGCGAAGCCCCCGAACACCACCGAGTGAACGGCCCCCAGCCGCGCGCAGGCCAGCATCGCTTCGGCCGCCTCCGGCGCCATCGGCATGTAGATGATGACCCGGTCGCCCTTCTCGATCCCCTTGGCCCGCAGCGCTCCGGCCAGCCGCGCCACCCGGTCCCGCAGCTCCGCATAGGTCAGAACATGCTTCGTCCCGGTGATCGGGCTGTCGTGGATGATCGCCGGCTGATCCCCGCGCCCCCGCTCCACCCAGCGGTCCACCGCGTTCCAGCAGGTGTTCATCGCGCCGTCGACGAACCACTCGCCCGCAGGCCCCCGCTCCGGCCAGCAGGCCTTCGAGGGCTTTACGACCCAATCCAGCGCCGCGGCCTGCTCCATCCAGAACCCGTCCGGGTCGTCCTTGGCGCGCGCATAGGCCTCGGCGTAGCTCATGGTCCGTCTCCCTCCCGCACGGCGCGGTGCAGGGCCGCGCTTCGTGATCTTCGCTGCCAGGGGTTTTCGCGCCGTCCTCGACCCGACGCAATCGGCCATCCGGACGGAGGCGCCGCGTCCGGAACCGCGGAGAACAAGCGATCCCGGCGGCCGCACCCCTCGCGTCCCTTCGGCGCCCCGGCCGGTCCGATCTGGGAAGGTCGCCGGCCGCCTGCGCGCGCAGCCGTCGCACTCGGCTTCAAGCGCCTTCGATCACCCCGCGCCCCGCGCACGCAGATCGCTCCGCCGTCCGTTCGGTCGGGCCTCGGCCTCGACCTCGGCGATCGCCGCCACCAGGCTCGCCGCCGCGCAGACCGCCGCCGCGATGCAGATGAGTTCCCCGCCATCCTCCGCCAGCGCGAAGACCATATGGACGCCCCGCCCCAAGCTCTTGCCGACCCAGCCGTGCGCGGCATCCACGATCACCGCGAAGACCGCCGCCCCGGCCAGCAGAACCACGCACAGCGTCGCCTTTCCGCGCAACCGCCCCGCCGACGCACGTATCGACCAAGACGTCGCCGCCGCGAGCCCGAGGCCCAGCAGGCCGAAAGCGACCATCTCGTTCGCATGCTGCGATCCCGTGGGACCGATCGCGCCGAACCGCTCGTGAAGCCGCAGGCCGTTGTCCGCGACCAGAGCGCAAAAGGCGAACGCGAGGCCCGCCGCGGCCGGCGTCCTCGTCTTCGCCGCCGTCACGGTCAGCGCCGCCGCCGCAGAGGCCATCAGCGCGAGTTCGAAGACTTCGGGGATCGACAGGTCGCGGTCCACCCGCAGCAGGTTCGAGCGCCAGACGGCCTCGGCCCCTGCGACGCCGACCTCCATCGCCGCGCCCGCCAGGACATGAGAGGTCAGCAGCAGAGCCGCGCCGCCGAGGGCGACCCATCGCACCGCCGCAAGGCGCCGATCGCCCCCCAGCGCCGCCGCCGCGCCCGCCGCGCGGACCTCCGAGACGCCGGTATCGAACAGCAGACGAAAAGCTCGCGACAAGAGCCCGCGCATCCGCGCCCTCCAGACCCGCATCCGGACGGCGACGCGCCGCCCGACGCGACGATCTTAACGCTTTTGCGACATCTTTGCGACGGTTTCGAATACGGGCGAGGCTCGACCCTCGACCCCGGCTCCGCCTCAGCCCGAGCTAGGGCGCCCCCCCGCGCCGGAGTTCCGCCGTCAGCTCTCGCAACGGCAGTGCCCCATCCACAGCGCCGGCGCCGCGCACGCCCAGAGCACCGCGCCGCACAGGCAGCGTCCGACGAAACCCGCCATCTCAGCAGCACCGACGACAAGAAGACTGAATAATGCTTGCGATTCCCATGAGTCTTCCTCAACCTCGTTTTTGGTCATCTGTTTACTCTTCAAAAGGTTAGTGACGGAGAAAACCATCGATGATTGAAATTTGTGCAACTTTCTCGGCCATCAAGCTGCGCTTGGCCGGCATAGGCCTTTTGATTGCGGCTTCTTCGGCGCCATTCGCGGCCGAAGCCGTCACCTTTCGAGTTGGGGGCCCAGAAGTGATCAACCCGGACCGGTTGCTCGACTTCGGCAATGGTGCGCCGTTTCAACCGGTTACAAATCAGTTCTCTGATAGCGGTTTGACAGTGACTACCTTGAGTGGGGCAGGGCTTACATTAACCAATAACTTGAATTGCAACAACGCTGGCTCAGGAGTATCGCAAGCGTATATCTACATGGGAGTAATAAACGACTCTACGGGTTTTTGCGTTTCAAGCTCTTCATCTGATGCTGCGTCGCTTTCTTTCGACACCAAAGTTTCCGAACTTTCGTGGACAGGATTTAACGTCGCAGAATTTGATGGGTTTTTACTGGAAGCGCGGCTCGATGGCTCTGTTGTTGGCTCAATAATATTTAACGTTTCAAACCAATTTTTGAATAAAACAGTGCGAATCTTTGGTGGCATGTTCGATGAACTGCGGTTCATTGAGCAAGGAAGTAGTAATTTGTTCTTCGCTGCAGACAATTTTAAGTGGAACACTGCTTCGGCCGTGGTCCCTGTGCCTTTCGGTGCTCCGATGGTGGCTGCGGCGTTCGCCATGGCGGGTCTTCTCCGGTGGCACGCGAGAAAGTCAGCGCCAAAACGGTGATCCGCGCCCGCCGGCGACGGGGATCCGCGAGCGCCCTATGATCCAGTCCACATGGGAGTGTTCAGGGCGCTGGGTCTCCTCTGTCGCGGGCCACGAAGAAGACGCAGCACGGATCCGTCAGCCATAGGATCCGACCGGACTCCCCGCCAGCGCCGCGATGTTCAGCAGCCCCCGCGCGGTCACCGAAGGCGTCACGATATGCGCCCGGTTGCCCATGCCCATCAGGATCGGCCCCACCTCGATCGCCCCGGCCATGATCTTGAGGATGTTGCGCATGCCCGAGGCCGCGTCCGCATTGGGCAGGATCAGCACGTTCGCCGCCCCCTCCATCCGCCCGCCCGGCAGGATCCGCTCCCGGATCTCCGGATCGAGCGCCGCGTCCGCGTGCATCTCCCCCTCATAGACGAAGCCGCGCGGCGCCGCGTCCAGCAGCGCCACCGCCTCGCGCATCTTGCGCCCCGAGGGCGTGTCGAGATTGCCGAACTGGCTGTGGCTCAGCAGCGCAACCTTCGGCTCGATCCCGAAGCGCCGGCAGTGCCGCGCCGCCGCCACCGCGATGTCCCGCACCTCCTCGGCCGTCGGATCGGGGTTCACATGGGTGTCGGCGATGAACACCAGGCTGCGCTCGGCCAGCATCAGACTCAGGCCGCCGACCGGCCGCCGCCCGTCGGTCGCCAGCACCTGAGAGACGTAGTTGAGGTGCCACAGATACTGCCCGAAGCAGCCGCAGATCATCGAGTCGGCCTCGCCCCGATGCACCATGATCGTCGCGATCGCCGTGGTGTTGGTGCGCATCACCGCCCGCGCCAGCGCCGGCGTGATCCCGCGCCGCGCCATCAGGCCGTGATAGGTCTCCCAATACGCGCGGTAGCGCGGATCGTTCTCGGGGTTCACCAGCTCGAAATCCTCGCCGGCGCGGATCGGCAGGCCCAGCCGCTCCAGCCGCCGCGCCACGGGCTCCGGCCGGCCGATCAGGATCGGCTTGTCGGTCGTCTCCTCCAGCAGCGCATAGGCGGCGCGCAGCACCCGCTCGTCCTCGCCCTCGGCGAAGACGATGCGCCGGGCGCCGTTCGCCGCCGCCTCGAAGACCGGGCGCATGACCATCGAGGTCTTGAAGACCGACCCCTCCAGGCTCCGCTGATAGGCCTCGAAATCCTCGATGGGCCTGGCCGCGACCCCGCTCTCCATCGCCGCCCGCGCCACCGCCGTCGCCACCGCCGCCAGCAGCCGCGGATCGAACGGCTTTGGGATCAGATACTCCGGCCCGAACACCAGCCGCTCCCCCTGATAGGCCGCCGCCGCCTCCGCGCTCGAGCTCTGCATCGCCAGATCCGCCACCGCCCGCACGCAGGCGAGCTTCATCGTCTCGTTGATCTCCGTCGCGCCCACGTCCAGCGCGCCCCGGAAGATGAAGGGAAAGCACAAGACGTTGTTGACCTGATTGGGATAATCGCTCCGTCCCGTGGCGATCAGCGCGTCCGGCTTGGCGGCCTTCGCCTCCTCCGGGTCGATCTCCGGGTTCGGATTGGCCAGCGCGAAGACGATGGGCTTTTCGGCCATCTCCGCCACATGCGCGCGCGTCAGCACCCCTTTGGCCGAGAGCCCCAGGAACAGATCCGCCCCGCCGATCACGTCGTCCAGCGTCGACCCGGCCGAGGCCGGCTGAGCGAACCGCGCCTTCTGAGGCGTCATGTCGACCTCGCGCGCTTCGGTCACCAACCCGTGAAGGTCGCACAGAAACACGTTCTCGCGCCGCGCGCCGAGGCTCACCAGCAGCTCCAGACAGGCGATCCCCGCCGCCCCGCCGCCGGTGGAGACGATCTTGACGTCCTCGAACCGCTTTCCCGCCAGCCGCAGAGCGTTCGTCGCCGCCGCCCCCACCACGATGGCCGTCCCGTGCTGGTCATCGTGAAAAACCGGGATGTTCATCCGCTCCCGGCACAGCTTTTCCACGATGAAGCAGTCCGGCGCTTTGATGTCCTCCAGGTTGATGGCCCCGAAGGTCGGCTCCAAAGCCGCGACGATGTCGGCCAGCTTTGCAGGGTCCGCCTCGTCCACCTCGATGTCGAAGCAGTCGATATTGGCGAACTTCTTGAAGAGCACGGCCTTGCCCTCCATCACCGGCTTGCTCGCCGCCGCGCCGATGTTCCCCAGGCCCAGCACCGCCGAGCCGTTCGACACCACCGCCACAAGGTTGGCCCGGCTGGTGTAGCGCGCCGCCAGGGCCGGGTCCGACTTGATCTCCAGGCACGCCTCCGCCACGCCGGGCGAATAGGCCCGGCTCAGATCCCTCTGGTTCGCCAGGGGCTTGGTGGCCCGGATCTCCAGCTTTCCGGGCCGCGGCTCGGCGTGGTAGTCCAGCGCCGCCTGACGGGCCGCGTCCGCCCGCTCGTCGCGGCCCGGCTCGTGCTTGGGGTCCTGTCCGTCCATCGCGCCCGTTCCTCCCGCCGCGGCGCCGGTTCGCGACCCGGCTTTGCGCTCGATCAGACGCCGCGCGGGACGGCGAAGTCCATCCCTCCTCTCGCAGGGGTGCGCCGACGAGGGGCATCGAGCCCCTCGCCGCCGCCTCGCCGCCCGGGCCCTGCGGGCCGTCGGCCGGCTCGAAGCCGCGCCCTAACGGCCGCCGTCGCGGAACGGCGTCAAAAGCGCGTGCAGCGTCCGGTGCACCAGCGCGTCGAGCCCTCGCGCCGCGCTCATCCGCGCGACCGCGCCCGAGAGCCAGTCCACCTCCAGCGGCTTGCCCGCCGCCAGGTCGTTCGCCTGGCTCGCCCGCATCTCCGCCGGCATGGCCTGGATGCCCTCCCAGACCGCCGCCTCGTCCTCCGCGGACACCGCCACGCCTTCGGCCCGCGCCAGCGCCGCCGTCTCGGCGATGGCCGCGCGGGCGAGCGCGGCGAGCGGCTCGGCCCCCCGCACGTCGCCCGACGTGCAGCGCCCCGCCGCGGTGATGCCCGACATGGTCGACAGCGTCATGAACTTGCGCCACAGCGCCGCGCGGATGTCCTCCGGCACGGCGGCGTCGACGCCGGCGGCGCGCATCGCCTCCGCGACCGCCTCGGCGCGGGCCGAGCGCGCCCCGTCCCGCTCCCCGAACCGGAACCAGTTGAAATCGCCGACCTTCTCGATCACGCCCGGCGCCGCCAGAAAGACCGAGATGCCGCAGGTCCCCTCCAGCACCGGCCCCTCGCCCAGAACCGCGGCGAGCTGCGAGGACGCCTCCACCCCATTGAGGAACGGGATCACCACCGTCCCCTCGCCGACCATCGGCCGGATCACCGGCGCGACCGCGTCCAGATCCTGAGCCTTCACCGCCACGAACACCGCGTCGACGACCCCGATCTCCGCCGGATCGTCCGAGGCGGACGCCGGCCGCGCCGTCGCCTCCGCCCCGCGCTGCCGAACCGTGATCCCTCGCTCCCGGATCGCCGCCAGATGCGCCCCGCGCGCCAGGCACGCCACCTCCGCCCCGCCCCGGGCCAGCTTCCAGGCCAGCCACCCGTTCACCCCGCCCGTCGCCACCGTCGCGAATTTCATTTTCTTTTCAGTTCCTTGCCAAAAATCCAGTCACACCACCCGCCCCACGCCAAGCCGAGTCGTCCGCCGGGTCAAGGATCGCGCAGCGCAGCGGAGCGACTGGCCTTCTTCAGGCCGGCTCGGCCTTGAGGCGGCGGACGACTCGGCGCACGCTCGACAAAGGCCCCTTGCGGGCCTTCCCCAGCAAAAGCGCTCTTCCTAAAAGCCCCCTCGACGCCCGCCATCCCAGGCGCAACCGCGGCGAGGCGACAGGCCGACGGCCCCGCCTCGCCGCGCCCAACGGGAGGCGAAGACGCTTCGCTTCGACGCCGACGGGCGGGAGCGCGCCGTCGACCGCCCTCACTCCGCCGCCCGGGGCGTGCGCGCCTCCCGGATCAAATCGAGGATGTCGCGAGCCGCCTCGGGAATGTTCGTCCCCGGCCCGAAGATCGCCTTGACCCCCGCCTTGCGCAGAAACGCGTAGTCCTGCTGCGGAATGACCCCGCCGCAGATCACCAGGATGTCCTCGGCCCCTTGCGCCCGCAGCGCCTCGATCAGCTGCGGCGCCAAGGTTTTGTGCCCCGCCGCCTGGCTGGAGATCCCGATCACGTGCACGTCGTTGTCGAGCGCGTCCTGAGCCGCCTCCTCCGGCGTCTGGAACAGCGGCCCCACATCCACGTCGAAGCCGATGTCGGCGAAGGCCGTGGCGATCACCTTGGCGCCGCGGTCGTGGCCGTCCTGGCCCATCTTCACCACCAGCATGCGCGGCCGGCGGCCCTCTTCTTCGGCGAAGGCCTCCACGTCCGACTGGATCCTGGCGAAGCCCGCATCGCCCTCATAGGCCGCGCCGTAGACGCCGCTCAGGGTCCGCACCTCGGCCCGATGCCGCCCGAACACCGTCTCCATGGCGTCCGAGATCTCTCCCACGCTGGCCCGCGCGCGGGCCGCCTCCACCGCCGCGGCCAGCAGGTTGCCGTCGCCCGAGGCGGCGACGGCGGTCAGCGCCTCCAGCGCCGCCGTGCAGGCGGCCTCGTCCCGGCTCTCCCGAATCTTCGACAGACGCGCCACCTGCGCCTCGCGCACCGCATCGTTGTCGATGTCCAGAATGTCAATCTCGTCCTCTTCGGACAGGCGGTACTTGTTGACCCCGACGATCACCTCGTCGCCCCGGTCGATGGCGGCTTGCTTGCGCGCCGCCGCCTCCTCGATGCGCAGCTTGGGCATGCCGCTCTCGACCGCCTTGGTCATGCCGCCGAGTCCGTCGACCTCCTCGATCAGCGCCCAGGCCTTTTCCGCCAGCTCCGCCGTCAGGCTTTCGACGTAGTAGGAGCCCGCCAGAGGATCGACGACGTTGGTGATCCCCGTCTCCTCCTGCAGGATCAGTTGGGTGTTCCGCGCGATGCGCGACGAAAACTCCGTCGGCAGAGCGATCGCCTCGTCGAAGCTGTTCGTGTGCAGGCTTTGCGTCCCCCCCAGCGCCGCCGCCATCGCCTCATAGGCCGTGCGCACGACGTTGTTGTAGGGATCCTGCTCCTGCAGGCTCACCCCGCTCGTCTGGCAATGGGTCCGCAGCATCAGCGAGGACGGCTTCTTCGCCCCGAACTCGGTCATGATCCGATGCCACAGCAGCCGCGCCGCCCGCAGCTTCGCCGCTTCCATGAAGAAGTTCATGCCGATGGCGAAGAAAAAGCTCAGCCGCCCCGCGAAGACGTCCACGTCCATGCCCTTCGACAAGGCCGCCTTCACGTATTCCTTGCCATCGGCCAGAGTAAAGGCCAGCTCCTGCACCAGGTTCGCCCCGGCTTCCTGCATGTGATACCCGGAGATCGAAATCGAATTGAACCGCGGCATCTCCTCGGCGGTGAATTCGATGATGTCCGCGATGATCCGCATGCTCGGCTCGGGCGGGTAGATGTAGGTGTTGCGGACCATGAATTCTTTCAGGATGTCGTTCTGGATCGTGCCGCTCAATTCAGCGGTCGAGCACCCCTGTTCCTGACCGGCGACGATGAAGTTCGCCAGAATGGGGATGACGGCCCCGTTCATCGTCATGCTCACGGACATTTCCCGCAATGGGATGCCATCGAAAAGAATCTTCATGTCCTCGACGCTGTCGATCGCCACCCCGGCCTTGCCCACATCCCCCACCACCCGCGGATGGTCGCTGTCATAGCCACGGTGCGTCGCTAGATCGAAGGCCACGCTCAGCCCTTTCTGCCCCGCCGCCAAAGCCCGCCGGTAGAACGCGTTCGACGCCTCGGCCGTGGAAAACCCCGCATATTGCCGGATCGTCCAGGGCCGCCCGGCATACATCGTCGCCCGCGGCCCGCGCACGAAGGGCCCGGCGCCGGGCACCGAGCCCATGTGCGCCAGCCCCTCCAGATCCTTTTCGGTGTAAAGCGGCTTGACCCGGATGCCCTCCGCCGTCTCCCAGACCAGATCGTCGGGAGAGCGGCCCTTCAGCTCGCGCTCCGCCAGGCTCCGCCAGGTCTCCAGATCGGACTTGCTCATCTCGCTCCTCCTTGCGACGCGCCGCGGACGGGGACCGCCTCGCCGCCAATATAGGCCGCCGCGCCGGTTTCGTCGCCGGCCGGCCGCAGGCGGCCGCGTCGGCCGCGCCCGCGCCCGCCCAAGACGCGGCCGCCGCCCAGCACGCGCAGACCGGCGCCGCGGATCGCCGCGATCTCCTCGCGCCAGCGGGCGGCCAGGGCCTCCTGCTCCGCCGCGCTCCACGGGTCCCAGGCGCCGGCGCGCCGCACCGGCGCCTCGCGCCTCAGGGCGATCACGACCGACCGGTCGACCTCGCGCCCGTCCGCGCGCAGCGCCTCCAGCCGCGCCAGCGCGGGGGCCGAGAGCGAGACGTTGGTCCGCCGGCGCGGCGGCCGCAGCCGCCGCGCGAAGCGCTGTCCGGTCAGCATCCGGCGCACCCGCCCCGCATGCGCCCCATGGAAGTCCGAGGTCCAGAAGATCGGCCCGGGAAAGACCGCGTGCACGTCGCGCGCCAGGGCCGCCTGGCCGCGCTCCGCCTCCAAGGCCGCGCGGCGGACCGGCTCGAACCCGTCCGCCTGCGGCCGGCGCGACAGGGCGAAGGCGTAGACCGACGGGTACCACTCGGCCGGCGGGCGGAGCCCCGCATGGGCCTGCGTCTCCCACCCGTCCAGCGCCTCGGCCAGCAGGCCCAGACGCGCCGCCGCGTCGGGGTAGATGCCGGCCGGGCCCAAGCTGCGCTCCATCAGCCCCAGCATCGTCTCGTCCGACAGCACCAGCCGGCGCACGCCCTCGTCCTCGCGGGCCCGCACCCAGCGGCGGATCGACGCGCGCGCCCAGCGCCGCGCCGCGCCGGCCAAGGGTCCGGCCTTCGCGGCGGCCCCCAAAGGCGTCGCGATCACCGGCCGAACCTGAGCCGTCGGCTCGAACCACACGCCCTTTTCGCGCAGCCGAGCGCCGCCGGAGGCCAGCGCCGCCTGCAGCGCCGTCGTGCCGGTCCGGTGCAGGCCGATATGCAGCACGATCTTCATCCAAGGCGCCTGTTCGCGCCGCGCTCGGACGCTAAACTGCCTCGCATGAGATCCCACGAAAGCTTCGCCCGAACCGCCCCGCCGCGCCTCGCCCGGCGCGCCGTCCTGATCGCCGCGGCCGCGGCCGTCCTCGCGGCGCGGCCCGGCGCCGCCACGGACGCGGACGACCCCATCGCGCCGTATCTGTGGACGGCGCGCCCGGTGGTCGTCTTCGCCGACGCCCCGCAGGACCCGCGCCTGCTGCGCCAGCTGCGCGAGTTCGAGGACAACGCCGCGGCGCTCGAAGACCGCGACGTGGTGGTCATCGTCGACGCCGAGCCCCCCGCCTCGCGCGCCGAGGCCGGCCCTTTGCGCGCCCGCTTCCGCCCGCACGGCTTCAACGTTCTGGTGATCGGCAAGGACGGCCAGACCAAGCTGCGCCGCCCCAACGTGGTGACCGCGGCGCAGCTGATCCGCCTGATCGACCGCATGCCGCTCAGGCAGCAGGAGATGGGGCGGAGGTAAAGACTCACGGTCACGCCACCTCAGACGCCAAAGCGCTGATCGCACGCTCGGCAAGGCGCGCCTCCGTGGCCTGCATCTCCAGCATGTGCCGGAACGCCTGGGCCTTGCGCTCGGTCTCCAGCGCCGCCCACGCATCCGACCGCAGGTCCCGTTCGAACGACTCCACCGCGCGGACCACGCCGTAGTAGCTCAGAACGGCTTCGGCCTCTTCGTCGCCGAGCAGCCCCAGCTGCTCGCGAACCTGCGACATCATCCAGCCCCGGTCGCGCAAAGGCACGAAAGGCGTGAAGTCCGGCTCCTCCTGCAGTCGCCGCTCCACCGCATCGGCCATCGCGCCGAAGTCCACGTCCGAAGCGGCGCGCGACTGCACGTGGATCTCGGCCCTGAGCGATCGTCGCAAGGCGCGTCGGCGCGCCGCCTCGGCCCGGGCCTCGCGGCGCCGGTCGACCGTGGCCGCGACCCATCCCGCCGCCATGCCCGCCAAGGCCGTGCTCGCGCCGATCAACGCCGCGACGATGGTGGGATGACCCAGCGTCTCCACCTCACTCGAACTCCAGGATCACCTCGTCCACCGCCAGGCTGTCGCCGGCCTTGGCGTTGATCTTGGCCACCACGCCCTTGCGCTCGGCGCGCAGCACGTTCTCCATCTTCATGGCCTCGACCGTGCACAGCGCCTGGCCATCCTGCACCTCCTGGCCCTCCTCCACGTCGACGCTCACCACCAGCCCGGGCATCGGGCACAGCAGCATCTTCGAGGTGTCCGGCGGCGCCTTGTAGGGCATCTTCGCCGCCAGCTCCGCCTGCCTCGGGGTCAGCACCTGCACGTTCAGATCCGCCCCGCGATAGCGCACCCGCGCCCCCCCAACGCCGATGGAGACCTTGGCGACGATCTGCTCCCCATCCACCACCGCCCGGGCCAGGCTCATCCCCGGCTTCCAATCGGTGCTCACCGCCCAGTCATGCCCGTCGATGGCCACGCGCCAGCCGTCGCCCTGCTCCAGCGTCTCCACCGCGAAGGTCATGCCGCCGGCCATCACCACCCAGTTCGGATCGACGCGCCGCGTGTGGTTGCGCATCGCGCCGGAGATCTCGGCCGCCCGCGCCTCCACGATCATGTTGAAGGCCCCCGCCGCCGCCGCGATCCGCCGGATCGTCTCCTCCGGCAGCTCCGCCCCTTCGAACCCTTCGGGATACTCCTCCGCGATGAACGCGGTGGAGATCTCGCCCGACACGAACCGCGGGTGATCCATCACCGCCTGGCAGAACGGCAGATTGTGCCCGATCCCTTCCACCTCGAAGGCGTCGAGCGCCCCGCGCATCACCTCGATCGCCGCGCCCCGGTCCGGCCCCCACGAACACAGCTTGGCGATCATCGGGTCGTAATACATCGAAATCTCGCCCCCCTCGAAGACGCCGGTGTCGTTGCGCACCACCGCCGTCTCGCCGGCCGATTCCTCAGGCGGCCGATACTTGGTCAGCCGCCCGATGGAGGGCAGGAAGTTGCGATACGGGTCCTCCGCATAAAGCCGGCTCTCCATCGCCCAGCCCGTCAGCGTCACGTCCTCCTGGCCGAGGCTCAGCCGCTCCCCGTTCGCCACCCGGATCATCTGCTCCACCAGGTCCACCCCGGTGATCAGCTCCGTCACCGGATGCTCCACCTGCAGCCGGGTGTTCATCTCCAGAAAGTAGAAGTTCCGATCCCCGTCGACGATGAACTCCACCGTCCCGGCCGAGCAGTAATCCACCGCCTTCGCCAGAGCGACCGATTGCTCCCCCATCGCCTTGCGCGTCGCCTCGTCCAGAAACGGCGACGGCGCCTCCTCGATCACCTTCTGGTTCCGCCGCTGGATCGAGCACTCCCGCTCGCCGAGATAAATCACGTTGCCATGCCGGTCCCCCAGCACCTGAATCTCGATATGCCTCGGCTGCGTCACGAATTTCTCGATGAAGATCCGATCATCCCCGAACGACGACCGAGCCTCGTTCTGAGACGACCGAAACCCCTCCGCCACCTCGTCGGCGCTCCAAGCGATCCGCATCCCCTTGCCGCCGCCCCCGGCCGAGGCCTTGATCATCAC
>JBCCPD010000011.1:0-23699 GCA_039025075.1 Pseudomonadota bacterium
ATCATCCAGTCCTACTACGACTTCTGCGAGAAGCACGGCGAGCCGCCGGACGAAGAATTGTTCTACGAGGGCTATGAGGTCGGGCTGCGGCAGCGCCAAGCCTCCGGCTGACGCCGAGGCGGGCGCGCGGCGTCAGGCCTCGTCTTCGGCGGCGTGACGCTTGAGCAGCCCCGTCTGGCTCATCACGAAGGCGAAGGTCAGGGCGGGGTTCGCGAAGGTCTTGAAGCTGACCCAGAAGCTTTCCGTCTGAGTGCGCCAGATCGCCTCGTTCAGCACGGCGAGGAAAAGGAAGAACCACATCCAGCGCTTGGTGAAGAGCGCCCAGCCCTCGTCGGTCAGCGGGATCGCACCGCCCATGACATCCTTGAGGTAGGAGCGTCCGCGCGAAAGGCCGACGGCCAGGGCGCCGGCGAAGATCAAGTTAACGATTGTGGGCTTCATCTTGATGAAAGTAGCGTCTTGGAGCCACAGCGTGAGGCCGCCGAAGACGACGACCATGACCGCCGTGACCACCGCCATTTTGGGCAGATCGCGCGTCAGGACCCAGGAGATGGCGAGCGAAACCAAGATCACCGGGATGAACACCGCCGTCGCGACGTAGATGTCGGAGCGGGTGTAGGTGATGAAGAACGCCGCGATCGGCCCGACTTCGAGGGCGATCTTGGCGAGGGGGGAGATCTTCTTCGGCTCGGCCATGGCGGGGTCCTAGCGCGGGGCCTCGGCCGCGTCGAGGGGGCGCGGAGGTTCCTCGGACGCCGGCGGGGGCGTCGGATCGCGCTTCACGC
The DNA here is from genome assembly GCA_039025075.1 of Pseudomonadota bacterium. GTDB lineage: Bacteria > Pseudomonadota > Alphaproteobacteria > Rhodobacterales > Rhodobacteraceae > Albimonas. The sequence goes on from JBCCPD010000011.1 coordinate 786, forward strand.
AGCCGGACCGCCGGGTCTGAGGGCGTGCAGGCACAGCAGCTGCAGGGCGATGGTGGCGCCGGCGAGGGCGGTGATCTGGCCGACGTCGTAGGCGGGCGCGACCTCGACCACATCCATGCCCCGAAGGTCGATCCCGGCGAGGCCGCGAAGGATGGCGAGGGCCTGCCAGGTGGCCAGACCGCCGACCACCGGGGTGCCGGTGCCGGGCGCGAAGGCGGGGTCGAGCCCGTCGATGTCGAAGGTCAGATAGACGGGGGCGTCGCCGACGCGGTTTCGGATCGCCTGGGCGGCGGCAGCGACGCCTGTTTCGTGGACCTTGACCGCGTCGTAGACCTCGATGCCCCGGTGGTCCGGGTAGGTGGTGCGGATGCCGACCTGGATGGAGCGCGAGGCGTCTATGCAGCCCTCGACCACGCCTTGAGTGAACATCGTGCCGTGGTCGATGTCGGCGTCCTCCGCCTCCCCTAGGTCGCAGTGGCTGTCGAACTGCACGAGGGCGAGCGGCCGGCCGAGCGCTTCCGCATGGGCGCGGATCACCGGCAACGAGCAGTAGTGATCCCCGCCGAGCATCAGGGGCGCCGCGCCGGCGGCCAGGATCGTCGCCATGGCGGACTGGATCGCGAAGGGGGTGGAGGCGTTGTCCCAGTGCCGGATATGGACGTCGCCCCAGTCGATCACGGCCATCTTTTCAAAAGGATCGAAGGGGGAGGGCCAGGCGCGGGACCAGCTGAGATTGGTCGAGGCCTCGCGGATCGCGCGGGGGCCGAAGCGGGCGCCGGGGCGGCCGGAGGTCGCTTGGTCGTAGGGCACGCCGACCACGGCGACGTCGACGCCGACGAGGTCTCGGGCGTAGCGGCGGCGGCAGAACGACAGGGCCCCCGAGAACATCTGCTCGTCATGGGCGACGGCGCGGGGACCGTCCGCCAGGAAGGCGTAGTCTTTGCGATGGGGGTCGGACATGCGCGCTCCGTTGACAGATCGACGTTTGTGATCACAAGCTGCGGCATGGATGGACTGGATCAGTCAGGCGCGCAAGGGCGTGTGATCACGGAGGACGGAGCCGGCGGGCCGGCCCATGAGCGCGTCTACAAGGCCCTGCGCCGGCGCATCCTGCATGGCGAGATGGGGCCGGGCGATCCGCTGACCTTGCGCGGCGTCGCCGGCGAGCTGGGGGTGAGCATGACCCCGGCGCGGGAGGCGGTGCGGCGGCTGGCGGCGGAGGGGGCTCTGGCGATGTCGGCCTCGGGCCGCGTCTCCGCCCCTGTGCTGACGCCCCAGCGGATCGAGGAGCTGGCGAGCATCCGCGCTTTGCTGGAGCCGGAGCTGGCGGCGCGGGCGCTCCCGCGGGCGCATTTGAGCTTGATCGAGCGCCTCAGGCGCATGGACGAGGAGATCGACCGGCGCCTGCGCTCCGGCGACGCCGCGGCCTATGTGCGCGGCAACCTGGAGTTCCACCGCACGCTCTACCTACGCGCCCACGCCCCGGCGATGCTGGCGCTGGCTGAGACGGTGTGGCTGCAGACCGGCCCGTCGATGCGGGCGCTCTATGCGCGGATCGGCATGGGGCGGGTGAACGACTACCACCGCAAGGCCATCGCGGCGCTGGCGGCCGGGGACGAGGCGGGGCTGCGGCTGGCGATCCGCGAGGATGTGCGCCAGGGACTGACGCTTTTGATTTCGGAAGGGCTCGACGCCGCATGAACCTCCAGACCAACCTCCGCTCCACAGCCGACTATCAGGCCATGGACGCCGCGCATCACTGGCATCCGTTCTCCGAGATGAAGTCGCTGAACGCCAAGGGCTCTCGCGTGATCGCCAGGGCCAAGGGGGTTTGGCTCACCGATACCGACGGCAACGAGATCATCGACGGGATGGCGGGCCTATGGTGCGTCAATGTCGGGTACGGCAGAGAAGAAATCGTTGAGGCGGTGGCCCGCCAGATGCGGGAGCTGCCATACTACAACACGTTCTTTCAGTGCACCCACCCGCCGGCCGCCGAGTTCTCGGAGGCTCTGACGGCCGTGGCGCCGGCGCATATGAGCCGGGTGTTTTTCACGAATTCCGGCTCGGAATCGAACGACACGGTGTTCCGGCTGGCGCGGGTCTATTGGGACTGCGTCGGCAAGCCCTCGAAGAAGATCTTTATTGGCCGCAGGAACGGATACCATGGCTCGACCGCGGTGACGGCGAGTCTGGGCGGGATGGGCGGGATGCATGCTCAGTCGGGTCTCCCGTTCGAAGGGATAACCCATATCGATCAGCCCTACTGGTACGGCGAGGGGCGGGACATGGACCCGGCTGAGTTCGGGCTCGCGCGGGCGAGGCAGCTCGAAGAGAAAATCATCGAGCTGGGCGCCGACAACGTCTGCGCCTTCATCGCCGAGCCTATCCAGGGCGCCGGCGGGGTGATCATTCCGCCGGAGACTTACTGGCCGGAGGTTCAGCGCATCTGCCGCGAGCATGACGTGCTGCTTGTCGCCGACGAGGTGATCTGCGGCTTCGGACGCACCGGGTCCTGGTGGGGGTCGCAGACCTATGGGATCGAGCCGGACCTGATGCCGATCGCCAAGGGCCTGACCTCGGGCTACCAGCCGATGGGCGGGGTCTTCATCTCCGACCGCGTGGCGGGGCCGGTGATGGAGTCCGCAGGCGAGTTCTACCACGGCTACACGTATTCGGGGCATCCGGCGGCCTGCGCGGCCGGCATGGCGAGCCTGCGCATCCTGCAGGAAGAAAAGCTGGTGGAGCGGGTGCGGGACGTTCTGGCCCCCAAGCTGGCGACGCTCTGGGCCCGGCTGGGCGAACATTCGCTGGTCGGCGAAGCGCGGACCAAAGGCTTTTTGGGCGCGCTGGAGATCGTGAAGGACAAGACGTCGGGAGAGCGCTTCGACGGGGCGCTCGGCGTCGGGGCGCTGTGCCGGGACCTGTGTCTGGAGCAGGGCTTGGTGATGCGCGCCGTGGGCGATGCGATGATCCTCTCGCCGCCCTACGTGATTTCGGACGCGGAACTGGAGGAGCTGGCGGCGCGCGCGACCGCGGCGCTGGACGCCGCGGCGGACCGGCTGGCGCGGGACGGGGCGGTCTGAGGCCATGCTGCGCTGGGTCGGGCGCGGGCTGCTCGGGCTGCTGGGCCTCGGCTTCGCGCTCGTCGCCTTCGTGCCGGGGGAGACGCCGGGCCTGCTGCCGCCGGCCTTCGTGCCCGAAGAGGAGACGCCCGAGGCGACCGTGCGCACGGTCATCGACAGCGAGGCGCTGATCGACGGGGTCCGCGACGGCGCCCTCAAGGAGGTCGTGTGGGCGCGGCAGGATCGCGCGCGCACGAAGCTGGCGCTGGTCTACGTCCACGGCTTTTCCGCCAGCAAGGCGGAGCTTCGGCCGGTGCCCGAGCGGGTCGCGGCGCGGCTGGGCGCGAACCTTTTCCTCACGCGCCTGACCGGCCATGGGCGCGGCGGCGCGGCCATGGGTCTGGCGCGGGCCGAGGATTGGATGCGCGACATGGCCGAGGCGGTCGCCGTGGGCAAGGCGCTCGGCCAACGGGTGGTGCTGATCGGAACGTCGATGGGGGGCGCGCTGACGGCGCTGGCGGCGTCTCAGCTGGAGGATGATCCGGCGATGGCGGGCTATGTCCTGGTGTCGCCGGCGTTCGGCTTGAGGGCCGTCGGCACGTCGCTGCTGACGCTGCCCTTCGCGCGGGTCTGGGTTCCTTGGCTGCTGGGGCCGGAGCGCAGCTTCACGCCCTTGAACGCGGCGCAGGCGGAGGGATGGACGACCGCCTATCCCTCGCGCGCGCTCGCGCCGTTGGGCGGGGTGGTGCGGGAGGCGCAGCTGACGCCCTATGACCATGTCACGCGGCCGGCGCTGTTCGTGTTCTCCGACGAGGACGCCGTCGTGGCGCCGGAGCGGATACGGGCCGCGGCCGAGGATTGGGGCGGGGCGGTGGATCTGGAGCTTCTGGCCCTCGGCGAGGGCGATGATCCGGACCGGCACGTGGTGGCCGGAGCGGCCATGAGCCCCGGCATGACCGACCGCGTGGCGACGCGCATCGCGGATTGGGTCGAGGCGCGCATCCTCGCGCCGGACGACGCCGGCGCGTCAGGAGAGGATGGCGGCGACCGCGACGGCGGCTAGCCCCAGAAAGGCGGTCGCGACCGCGGCGAGGTTGATCGCCTGGAGCTTGGCGAAGGCCTTGCGGGCGGTCTGAGGCGGCGGGGCGGCCCGGGCGATGCGCCGCGCCTCCCGAATGCACCAGATCAGCGCCGCGAGACCGGCGAGGGCGACGGCGGCGCCGGCCCAGAGAAGCCCCGTCAAGACCAGGTTCGTCAAGGACGGCGCCCGAGCGCGGCCTCGATCTCCGCCGCGAGAGCGGGGCCTTCCGTCAGCTTGAGGGTCCAGGCGGCGGGAAGGCCGGCGGCGCCGCCGATGCCGTGGACGGCGCCGAGCAGCGCGCCGAGCGGGACGGCGCGGCCGCAGCTGTCGCCGCCGGCGCGGATGTTGGCGAGGATCGCGCCTTCGGCCGCGCTTTCCTGGGTCAGGATGCGGGCGATGGTCGGCAGGCCCTGGGGCAGATGGCAGGCGCGCCCGACCTCCCCGGCGAAGTCCACGGCGGAGGCGCTGGAGGCGCGGGCGGCGGCGAGCGCGGCGGCGAGATCCGCCGGCGCCGCTGCCTCTCCCGCGTCGAGGGCGGCTTGCATGTCGGCCCCGTCGAGCGCCGCGGCCAGCATGGCGGCGAAGGCGCGGGACCAGGCGATGGCGGGCTCGCCGAGATTGGTGACCTCCACCGCGGCGACGATCTGAGCGTCGGTCGCGCCGCCAGGCAGCGCCAGCAGCGGCGGCAGCTTGGCGATCGCGGGGTGCTGGTCGTCCTCGACGCCGGACGGGGATTTCCGGTCGGCGGTGAGATTGGCGAGGGTTCCTCGGGTGGGTCGGTCGATATAGCCGGACCAAGCGCCGCCCGGCCCGAACAAGGCGGCGAAGCGGGCCTGATAGGCCTCGGCGTCGAAGGCGCCGACGCGCAGGGCCTGCACCATGGCGCGCATCTGCTGACCGTAGTGCGACAGGTCTCCGGCGCGTTTGCCATGGTGGACGAAGACGCCCTTGGCGCCGGCGAAGTCCTGGGGGTCCGCGTCGCGGAAGGCGAGGGGGCCGTCGAGATCGGCGATCCGCTCGGGGTCGTAGAGCCAGTGCAGGCCCATCGCGGCGGCGTCGGCGACATAGGCCGAGACGAGCGCGGCTTCGGCGCGGGCGCGGCGGGCGGCGGGATCTGACATGGGACGGGCCTTTGCGCAGGGAACCGGCGGACCCTAGCGGAGCCGAGGCGCGCGGGCCAGCGGGGGCGGCGGTCGAAGAGGGGGCCGCGGAGATCGACGCGGTCGGCGACGGCGGCCCGGGCGCGAGGCGTTTCGACTGAAGCTGCGCGTCCTGCGCCCTTCCCCTTTGGGCTAGCCGTCGCCGTCGCTCGCCGCGGGGCCGGCGGTCGACGGGAGGGCTTGCGCGCCAGGCTCCGCAGGGCCGACGGCCTCGTTGGAGATCGCCGCGATCACCAGCGGCGCGTCGCCGGGATCGACGCCGAAGCGGCGCCGGTGCGCCTTGGCGAAGGCGGCGCGCATGTCGGAGGCTCGGCCGAAAGGGATGGGCAAGACGTCGTCGGCGCCCTCGATCTTCAGCATCAGCAAGGGGGCGAGCGAGATGTCCTCTTCCCGAACGCCCTGGGCGTGGACCTCGGCCATGACCACGACCGAAAGACGGTCGAGATCGGCGGCGGCCTGCAGGCGGGACCGCGGGGTCAGCGGCGCCTCCACCGCCTGGCGGCGAGCGGCGCGGATCTCGGCGGCGCCCATGGCTCAGATCGAACGGCGCGCGGCGAAACGGGACGGCGAGGAGCCCGCCGCCGGACGGTCCGCGATGTCGGCGACGGCGTCGTCTCCGTCGATCCCCAGGTCCCGCCGGGCCATGACAGTCGCCCCTCTCTTTGCATCGCGCCGGGCTCCGGCCTAACGAGGGGGCCGGCGCAGCGCAACGGGAAGGGGCGGGGCATGGTCGCGATCCGTCGCATGGGGCCGCAGGACCTCGGCGAGGTCATGGACATCTGGAACGCGGTCATCCGCGACGCGTCCGTGACCTTCACCGACGAGGAAAAGACCGAGGCGTCGCTGACCGCCTGGCTGGAAGCGGGCGAGCCGCGGCTGGTGGCGGCGGAAGGTCCGGGCGCGGTGCTCGGCTTCGCCGCCGCCGCGCCGTTCCGGCCGGGGCCCGGCTACCGGTTCACATGGGAGCATTCGGTGCATGTCGCCGCCTCGGGCCGTGGACGCGGGGTCGGGCGCGCGCTGATGGACGCTTTGGCGGCGGAGCTGCGGGCGCGGGGCGGCCGGGCGATGATCGCCTGCATCTCGGCGGAGAACCCGCGGGCCGAGGCGTTCCACCGCCGTCTCGGCTTCGACGAGGTGGGCCGCATCCCCGAGGCCGGGTTCAAGTTCGGCCGCTGGATGGATCTGCTGGTGATGCGCCGGCCGCTATGACGGCGGCGCGCCGCCGAAGCCCCTCGCGCCCGCAGGGGAGGTCGGGATAGTCTTTCGCCCATGTCGATTTGGACGCAGATCGGGGAGGCGCTGAGGGCGCTGCGCGAGGGCGAGTCGCTCTCCATGGTGTTCGAGCGGCTGAAGACGCCGCCCGAACGCTCCGCCGGGTTCGCCATCGCGGTGATCGCTTTGGGGGCGAAGATGGCCAAGGCGGACGGGCGGGTCACGCGCGACGAGGTCACGGCGTTCCGCGACGTCTTTCACATCCCCCCAAAGGCGGAGCGGGACGCGGCGCGGGTCTTCAACATGGCGCGCACGGACGTCGCCGGGTTCGAGGGCTATGCCCTGCGCGTGGCGCGGATGTTCGCGGAGCGCAAGCCGCCCTTGGAGGATCTGCTGGAAGGGCTGTTCCACATCGCCGCCGCGGATGGGGAGTTCCACCCCAAGGAGGAGGCCTTCCTGCGCCGGGTGTGGGAGATCTTCGCCCTGCCGGAGCGGGTCTGGCGCAGCTTCGCGGCGCGCTACGGCATGGACGGGACGGGCGATCCCTATGCGGTGCTGGGCGTTTCGCCTGACGCCGGCGACGATCAGCTGCGCGCCGTTTGGCGGCAGACGGTGCGCGACAGCCACCCGGACCGCATGATCGCGCGAGGGGTGCCGGAGGAGGCGGTGCGGCTGGCCACGGCGCGGTTGGCCGCGGCGAACGACGCCTATGAGGCGATCATGCGCCTGCGGCATGGGGAGGACGACGCCGCGTCGTCCTGACCACGGCGACGTGCGGCGTCGATGGGGGCGGGAGGCAAGCCCGCTGGGGGAGCGGATCGTTTTGCGGCGGCCCGCTCAGGTCAGTCCGTGCTGGGGTTCGAACTTCGACGTCAGATGCGCCAGCAACGGCGTCTCGTCAGGAACTTGTCCGAGGACGGATCGCCAGAGGTCCGGAACCGGCTTGATCCGGCCCGGGGCGTGGATGCGGGGGCGCAGCCAGTCCAGCACTGGCGAAAAGTCGCCCGCGGCGAGCGCGGCGTCGAGGGAGGGCTCGTCCTTTCGCAGGCGCGCCATGAGGGCGGCGGCGCCCATGTTGCCGAGGGTGTAGGTCGGAAAGTAGCCGATCAGCCCTTCCGACCAGTGCACGTCCTGCAGGCAGCCCAGGGCGGCGCTGGGCGGGCGTCGGCCGAAATCCGCCTCGAAGCGGTCGTCCCAAGCGACGGGGAGATCTTCGGGCGGCAGGTCACCGGACAGCAGCGCGCGTTCGAGGTCGAAACGCATGAGGATGTGCAGATCGTACTGCGCCTCGTCCGCGGCGGTGCGGATGAAGCCGGGCTCGAGCGCGTTGGATGCGGCGTGGAAGGCCTCGGGAGTGGCGAGGCCCGTGTCGCCCAGGTGCTCGGCGGCCAGCGCGTGCAGGAATGGCGCGGCGGCCGCGGAGCGGCCCACATGGTTCTCCCACAGCCGCGACTGGCTTTCGTGCACGCCCATCGACGCGTGGCCGCCGGCGGGACGGGCCAGCATCTCGGGCGCGACGCCTAGCTCGTAGAGGGCGTGGCCGGTCTCGTGCAGGGTGGCGAAGAGGCATTCCATGGGATCGGCCTCGTCGACGCGGGTGGTGATGCGCACGTCGCGGCCGGCGCCGGAGGAGAAGGGGTGGACGGCCAGGTCCAGGCGTCCGGCCGACCAGTCGTAGCCGCAGGCGGTGGCGGCGGCGCGGGCCAGCGAAAGCTGCGCGTCGGCGGGGAAGCGGCCGGATGCGCGGGACGGCGCGGCCGGGGCGCCGAGCAGCCGATCGAGCAGGGCGACAAGGCCGGCGCGCAGGCGGGCGAAGACGGCGTCGATCTCCGCGGCGGAAGCGCCGGGCTCGTATTGGTCCAGCAGAGCGTCGTAAGGGTCTCCCTCGCCGCCTGACAGGGCCTGCGCCTCCTGACGGCGCAGGTCGATCATGCGGGCGAGGGCGGGCAGGAACGGGGCGGGGTCGTTCGCGGCCCGGGCCTCGGCCCAGAGGTGGTGGGTGGCGGAGGCTTCGCGGGCCAGCGCCTCGGCCAGGTCGGCGGGCACGCGGGAGGCTTGGGCGTGGCTGCGCGCCGCCTCCCTCAGATCGGCGCGGCCAGCCTCGTCGAGGTCCGCGTCTTCGGCCGCGGCCAGCCAGTCGCCGATGCGCGGATCCGTCCGCAGCGCATGCAGCGCGCCGGCGAGGGCGCCGCGGCTGGCCGCGCGCTGGGCGGAGCCGGCGGGGGGCATGTTGGTCTCCTGATCCCAGGAGAGGATGGCGGAGGCGTCCGACAGCGCGGCGATGCGGGCGTGGTGCGAGAGGAGGGCGGCGTAGGCGTCGTTCGGGGTCATGGGGCGCTCAAGGTTCGAGGCGGGCCGGCAGGCGCGACAGGCCGCGGAAGCGGACGCGGCCGGTGCGCTCCGGCGGGCCGGCGAGGACGTAGTCGGGGAAGCGGGAGAGAAAGCGGGTCAGGGCGATGCGGCCCTCCATCCGCGCCAGCGTGAAGCCGAGGCACATGTGCGGGCCGCCGGCGAAAGCCAAGTGCTTGTTGGGTTTGCGGGAGAGGTCGAGCCGGTCGGGCTGCTCGAATTTGCGCGGGTCGCGGTTGGCGGCGCCGATGGCGAGGTGGATGCGGGTTCCGGCGGCAAGGGTCTCGCCGTGGAACTCCGCCGAACCGGTCGCGGCGCGGTTGCCGAGCTGATTGGGGCTTTGGAAGCGCAGGACCTCTTCGACGGCGGTGTCGGCCAGGGACGGGTCGGCGATGAGACGGGCGCGTTGCTCGGGCCATAGGCACAGCTCGTGGAGCCCGTTGCCGATCAGGTTCGTGGTCGTCTCGTGCCCGGCGTTGAGGATGAAGATGCAGTTTTGCAGCAGCTCCTGCTCGGTGAGTTTTTCTTCGGACTGGATCAGGCGCGTCAGAACGTCGGTCTGCGGATCTCCCGGAGCCGCGGTGCGGCGGGCGACGAGATCCCGGAGGTAGTCGCAGAAGGCGGTGACGGCTTCGTTGCCGGTCGCCTCCTGCTCGGGCTTCAGGACCGGCTCGAGCGCGCCGAGAATGGCGAGGGACCAGTCGCGCAGCGGTCCGCGCTCCTCATGCGGCATGTCGAAGAGGTTGCCGATGACCTCGATGGGGATGCGGGAGGCGAAGTCCTCGATCAGGTCGGGCTCTGGCGGCAACGCGTCGAGAAGGCGGTCCACCAGGGCGATGAGGCCCGGCTCCATGGCGGCGAGGACGCGGGGCGTCAGGGCGCCGACGAGGATGCGGCGGACGCGGGTGTGCAGCGGCGGGTCGTTGAACACGAGCGACGTGGTGTGGTGAGCGTAGAGGGGGGCGTCGCGGCCGTATTTCGGGGCGAATTCCTCGTGCTTGTCAGACGAGAAGGTCGCGGTGTCGCGGTAGACGCGGTCCAGATCCTCCCACCGGCTGAGCATTACCGAGCCGTCGGGAAACCATTTGAGCGGCGCGTGGTCGAGCAGGGCGCGGTAGGTCGGAAACGGGTCCTCGGCGAAGCCCGGCGGAAGGGCGGCCAGGTCGAAGGCCTCCGCCAGCGCCGCGCCGGTCATTTCTGCTTGAGGCCGCCGAAGCCCAGATGGGCGCCGGCGTCGACGAGCAGGGTCTCTCCGGTGACGTGTCTGGCGGCGTCGGTCAGCAGGAACACGGCGGCGTCGGCGATGTCGTCAGGGCCGGAGGCGGCGGCGAGGGGGACGGAAGCCTCGACCCGCTTCACCTGCGCCTCGTAGGCGTCCTCGTCCATGGCGTTCTTGAACCAGCGGGTGCCGATGAAGCCGGGGCAGACGGCGTTGACCCGGATGGCGGGGGCGAGGCCTCGGGCGAGGCTCAGCGTCATGGTGTTCATGGCGCCCTTGGAGGCGGCGTAGGCGACGGAGGAGCCGAGGCCGGAGACGCCGGCGATGGAGGAGGTCATCAGAACGGCGGAGGCGCGGCCGGAGGCTTCGTGCGCGGCGACGAGGGCGGGCTTGAGGGCCTGCACCGCGAGGAAGGCGCCGACGACGTTGACGGAGTAGAGCCTAAGAAAATCGTCGGCGGTCAGGGCGTCCAGATCGCCATGGTTCCGCGCATGTTTGGTGATGCCGGCGTTGCAGGCGAGGATGTCGAGGGCGCCTCCGGCGGCCTCGGCCAGCTTGGCGCAATCCTCGGGCGTGGCGACGTCGGCCTGCACGGTGGAGGCCGAGACGCCGAGGGCGCGGGCGTCCTCGGCCGTCGCCTCGGCGTCGTCGCCGCTGCGGGAGTAGTTGAGGATCACGTTGGCGCCTCGCTCGGCCAGCTTGAGGGCGATGGAGCGGCCGAGGCCTGTGCCGCCGCCGGTGATCAGGGCCTTCCGGCCGGCGAGGTCTTTCATGGCGCGCGCTCCTTTGCGTCAGGGGCCCATCTGGTTGGGCAAGAAGAGCACGAGGCCGGGCAGCAGCACCAGAAGGGCGAGGCGGAAGAGGTCGGAGACCCAGAACGGCGTCACCCCGCGGAAGATCGTGGCGGTCGAGACGTCGCCGACCACGCCCTTGAGGATGAAGACGTTCAGGCCGACGGGCGGAGTTATGAGGCTGATCTCCACCACCACCACCACGACGATGCCGAACCAGACCGGGTCGAAGCCGAGGGACGTCACCAGGGGGAAGAAGATCGGGACCGTCAGCAGGAGCATCGACAGGCTCTCGAACACGCAGCCGAGGGCGAGGTAGACGAGCAGGATCAGGAGCATGACCGCCCAGGGGGGGATCTCTGCGACCTGAACGAAGCTGAGCAGCGCCTCGGGCAGGCCGGCGAGGTTGACGAAGTTCGAAAAAATCCAGGCGCCGATGAGGACGGCGAAGAGGGTGGCTGTGGTGTAGGCGGTTTCGCGCAGGACCTCGAAGGTTTCTTTCAGCGTGAGCGTGCCGCGGAAAAGGGCGATGAGGAAGGCCCCCATGGCCCCCATGCCCGCCGCCTCGGTCGGCGAGAAGGCGAGGTTGAGGGGCGCGAAGTTCAGAGCCCCGTAGAGGCCGCCGATGACGAGGAAGAACAGGAGCAGGACGGCCCAGACGACGGTGAGGGCCTTCAGGCGCTGGCGCCAGGGGGTGCGCTCGCCCGCCGGGCCGGCCTCGGGCGTGCGGGCGACGGTGAAGGCGACGGCGCCGAGGTAGAAGAGGATGCCGATGACGCCGGGGATGACGCCGGCGATGAAGAGCTTGCCGATCGAGGTCTCGGTGAGCAGGCCGTAGATCACCAGGATCACCGACGGGGGGATCAGGATGCCCAGCGTGCCGCCGGCGGCGATGGAGGCGGTGGAGAGGCGGTCGTCGTAGCCGAAGCGCCGCATCTCCGGCATGGCGACCTTGGACATGGTGGCGGCGGTGGCCAGCGAGCTGCCGCAGATGGCGGAGAAGAGGCCGCAGGCGAGGATGGTGGCCATGGCGAGCCCGCCGCGCAGGTGGCCGAGGAAGGCGTAGGAGAGCTGGTAGAGTTCTCGCGACAGGCCGCCCTTGTTCACGAAGAGGCCCATGCGGATGAAGAGCGGGACGACGGAGAGGCCGTAGTCCTGGGCGGTGTCGATTAGCAGCCGCGCGACCATGGATATGGCGGCCCTGAAATTCCGCTCTTCCCAGAAGCCGATGAAGCCGACGAGGCCCATGGCGAAGGCGATGGGCACGCGGGCGAGCACGAGGCTGAGGACGGCGGCGAAGCCGATGAGGGCGGCGGTCACGGGCGGGCCTGCGCGCGGCCGGGGGCGGAGGGGCGGGGTCTCATGCGGGGCGTTTCAGTGGATCGTGACGAGGCGGCATCGCGCGAGCTTGGTCTTGCCGACCACGCGGTGGCGGCGCAGGGCGTCGGCGAGGACGCCGCTGACGAAGAGGCCGCCCCAGCCGATGCTCGGGTCCAGCCAGATGTCGGGGCCGGAGAGCACCGACGGGCGGAGGGCGATCTCATCGTCGACGGCGTGACCGGAGCAAAGCGTTCCGAAGACCGGCCAGTTTGGATCGTTGTAAGATATGCAGGCATCGGGCGAAGTGTGGTCCGGATCGAACCCCTTCTTGAGGTTGGCCGGGGTGCACAAGAGCCAGTCGCCCTCGAAGGGAGTCGCGTGGTCGTGCTTGAGCAACTGGATGGGCGAGAGCCGTGCCGCGCCGAGGTCGAAACCCCCCAGAACGTCCGCCGCCTTCGACGACAGGATGACGTAGTCGCCCGCCTTGAAAGCATGGGGAAGCCTGCGCTTGCCCTCGCTCTCGCGGCCCTTGCGAACCCAAAGCCGCGTGGGCGTGTCCTCTCCCAGATCCTCGCCTTCCTTGTACCGTCTGCCCGCCGCCGAAGCGGCCTTCAAGCTCACTTCTTCGACGAGCGGCAGCTCGAAGCCATAAATCGCCACGGCGTCGTTCATCGCCGACCAGTACCAGGTGGTGCGCATCTCGGCGTCCAAGGGGCCGGCGGCGGTCATGACGCCGACGGCTCCGGCGTCGCGGCGGCGAGGGCCTTGGGGGCCAGGACGCAGAGGAGGCCGCGCAGGACCAGCACGACCGAGGTCACGTAGCAGGCGGCGGAGATGAAGGCGGCGGGGTAGAATTCGGGGATGCCGAGATATTCGGTGACGTCGCCGAAGCCCGCCGCGCGCTCGGCCAGGTCCCAGGCGCGGCCGGCGGGGCGCCACAGCATCAGGCCGCAGGCGAGGTTCACGGCCGTGTCGCGGATTCGGGCGGCGAAGGCGTTGAAGAGGGAGTCCGTCAGGTCCACCGCGATGTGGCGGCCGGCGCCGGAGACCAGCGGCAGGGCGGAGAAGACGACCACCGCCATCATCAGGCGAGTGAGCTCCGTCGCCGCCTCGATCGGCGCGTTGAAGGCGGAGCGCAGGACCACGTCCGCGAAGGTCAGGGTCATCATAGCGAAGAGCGTGACCGAGGCCAGCAGCGCCGGCGCGAGGGCCAGCGCGCGCGCCAGGCGCGGCAGCTTGGACAGGGCGGTGGCCATGGGGCGGAGGTCCCTCGGAAGGCCGGCCCCGAAGCGCGCTCCGGGACCGGCGGGGTCGTCGGTCGAAGACCGGGCGTCAGGAGCCGCCCTTGGCCATCTCGGCCTTCACCATGTCGTAGGCGGCCTGGGCGTCGATGCCCTTGGCCTCGATGTCCGCCAGCACCTGCTCGATGATCTTGGCCTTGATCGGCTCGTAGGCGGCGATGTCGTCGGCGGAGGCCTCGGTGATCACGTTGCCTTCGGTGTCGAGGGTGACCTGCCGGCCCTCGGCGTCGATCTCGTCCCACACGGCGCCGGCCATGCGAGAGGCGGGCTCGCCGAAGACCTTTTCCTCCAGCGCCTGCTGCAGATCCTCCGGCAGGTCGGCCCACGTGTCCGCGTTCATGATGTAGGCGAAAGAGCCGCGATAAAGCCCGCCCGGCATCTCGAATGCGTAGGGCGCGACCTCGTTGAGCTTGAAGCCCTTGCGGCTTTCGAAGGGCATGACCACGCCGTCGGCGGCGCCGGAGGCGAGGGTCTCGTAGACCTTGGGCGCCGGCACCTGGATGCCGGTGGCGCCAAGAGCCGCGCCCACGTCGCCGCCCACGCCGCCGGGCACGCGCAGCTTCAGGCCGGAGACCTCGGCCAGCGAGGTGATCTTCTCGCCCGAATAGACCTGTGCGGGCCCATGGGTGTGCAGAGCGACGACCTTCACGCCGCGATGCTCGTCCGCGGCGGCGAGATGCGCGTCATAGACGCGCCAATAGGCGACCGAGGCGGCCTCCGCCGAGCCTTCGTAGCCCGGCAGCTCGATCAGCTTGGTGGCGACGAAGCGGCCGGAATTGTAGCCGTGGAAGATCACGGTCATGTCCGCGGCGCCGTCGAGCACCAGGTCCATCTGAGCCGGCGGCGGCGCGAGGCCCAGCTTGACCTCGGCGGTCACGCGGCCGTCGGTCGCCTCTTCCATCATCTCGATGAGCCGCGGCCACATCATGGCGTTGATCCCATGGGTCGGCGGCGTCCAGGAGGAAATGGTCAGCGTGTATTCCGGCTCGGCCTGCGCCGGGGCGGAGGCGAGGAGCGCGGCGACGGAGGTCGCTGCCGCGACGGCGAGCGTCGTGAACTTGGTCATGGATCTCTCCCTGCGGATCGGGGCCGAGCGGGCCCGGCGTCGGTCTCATCATGTTACCGACTTCTTCGGTCGGCGTTGCTGCGTGTAACACGTCGCGTCCGAGGGCCAAGCTGAATCGCGAGCGCGGCGCGTCTCCCGCCCCGGTCGGGCGCGGGTCGTCGGCGGGGAGGATCATGGCGGCTGGGGCGTTCATCGGCAAGCGAGGGCGGCGGAGCGCTGCCTTTCCCGCCGGCGGGGACTATGTAGCCGAACAAGACTGCTCCCGCAGAGGTCACCGCCATGTCCCGCGTCCCCGCGTCGTCCGCATCCGGCGCCGCCCGCTTCGCCCCCCATGACGCCCCGCGGCTGCGCCGGGCGTTGGGACGCTTCGCGACCGGCGTGACGGTGATCACGGCGCGCGGGCCGGACGGCCGGCCGCTGGGCTTCACCGCCAACTCGTTCAACTCGGTGTCGCTGGACCCGCCCTTGATCCTGTGGTCGCTGTCGCGCGGGTCCGACCGGTTGGGGGCTTATCGCGGCGCCTCGGCCTATGCGGTCAACATCCTCACCGCGGCGCAGGAGGGTCTGGCCCGCCGTTTCGCCGCGCAGGTCGACGACCGTTTCGAGGGCGTGGAGTGGGAGGACGGGCTGGAAGGCGCGCCGGTGCTGCCGGACGCTCTGGCGGTCTTCGAATGCCTGCATGAAGCGGTCTATCCCGCAGGAGATCATGAGCTTTTCATCGGCCGCGTGGAGCATGTGAGAGAGCGTCCGGGAAAGCCGCTGACGTTCTTCGGCGGCGGCTTCGGCACCGTGATGGGGGAGCTGGAACCCGAGGGCGAGGCCCCCGCCCGCCTTGCCCCGAAGACCTCGGAGCGCTAGAGCGCGGCGCAACGCCAGAAACGCGGCCGAGTCGACAGCCGCGCCGAGGAGATCGCCATGCTCGCGGACCGTCTGAAAGGCTCCATCCCCGCTCTCGCGACGCCGTTCAAGGACGGCAAGGTGGATGAGAAAGGCCTGGTCGATCTGGTGAACTGGCAGATCGCCGAAGGCTCGCACGGGATCGTCGCGGTGGGCACGACCGGAGAGAGCCCGACCCTCAGCCATGAGGAGCACCGCGAGGTCATCCGCATCATCGTGGATACGGCGGCGCGGCGTGTCCCGGTGCTGGCCGGGGCGGGGTCCAACAACACGGTGGAATCCATCGGCCTGATGGAGTTCGCCGAGGAGGTCGGGGCCGACGGAGCGTTGGTGGTAACCCCCTATTACAACAAGCCGAACCAGCGCGGGCTCTATGAGCACTACAAGGCTTTGCACGACGCCGCGGACGTGCCGATCGTGATCTACAACATTCCCGGCCGCTCGATCATCGACATGTCGGTGGAGACCATGGCCAAGCTGGCGGAGCTGCCGCGGATCGTCGGGGTGAAGGACGCGACCGCGGACATGATGCGTTGTTCGGAGACGAAGGCGGCCTGCGGGGATGGGTTCATTCTGCTGACGGGCGAGGATGGCTCTGCGCTGGGCTTCGCGGCCCATGGAGGCGTGGGGTGCATCAGCGTGACGGCGAATACGGCGCCGCGGCTCTGCGCCGAGTTTCAGACGTGCCTGCTGGCGGGAGACTTTCCCAAGGCATTGGAGTATCAGGCGAAATTGCTGCCTTTGCATCGGGCGATCTTTCGCGAGCCTTCGCCGGCGCCGACGAAGTACGCGATGTCGCTGATCGGCAAGGGGACCGGGGAGCTGCGGCTGCCGATGGTGGAGATCGCCGAGGAAACCAAGGCCGAGGTGCGGGCGGCGATGGTCCATGCGGGCCTGCTGAATTGAGATGTCCGGCCCCCTGATCCATCTCGTCGTCGGCGGCACGGGCGCCGGAAAGTCCACGTATTCCAGTCGCTTGGCCGATGAGATCGGCGGTCTGCGGTTCAGCATCGATCCGTGGATGATGCAGTTGTTCTGGAAGGACTCGCCGACGGAGATCAGCTTCGAATGGTCGATGGAGCGGGTGACGCGCTGCGTCGATCAAATGTGCGAGGTGGCCGGGCAGGCGGCCTCGCGCGGCATGGGATCGGTGTTCGACGTGGGGTTCACGACGCAGGCGAACCGGGCGCAAGTGGCTGACTTCGCTTCCGAAAATGGCATCCAGGCGAAGCTGCACTGGATCGATGTCGACCCTGAGACGCGGTGGGAGCGGGTGCAGAGGCGGAACCGGGAGCGGGGGGAGACCTTCGCCTTTCCGGTGACGCGATGGATGTTCGACTTCATCGAGGACTTGTGGGAGCCGCCAAGCGAGAACGAAATGGCCGCTCTGCAAGGGGTCAAGGTAGGCTGATGGCCAAGCAGAAAGGTCCGGTTCGAAAAGTTATCGCCGAGAATAGACGGGCGCGATACGACTATGCGATCGAGGATGATCTTGAAGTCGGGATCATGCTGATGGGGTCTGAAGTCAAAAGCCTGCGCGAGGGCAAGGCGAACATCGCCGAGAGCTATGCCAGCGTCGAGGATGGCGAGCTTTGGCTGATCAACGGCCATATTCCCACCTATACGCAGGCCAAGACCTTTGGTCATGAGGAGCGGCGCAAGCGCAAGTTGTTGGCGCATCAGCGGGAGATCGCTCGGCTTTGGCAAGGGATCGGACGTCAGGGCATGACGCTTGTTCCGTTGCAGCTGTATTTCAACGAAAAGGGCGTCGCGAAGCTGAAGCTGGGGCTCGCCAAGGGCAAGAAGACCGTCGACAAGCGCGACACCGAGAAGAAGCGGGATTGGAACCGCGAGAAGTCTCGGCTGCTGCGGGAGCGGGGCTGACGGTCCGCCTTCGTTCGTGATGCATTCATGCACCGTTCTTGCGCCGAGGGTGCACGGCGCGTGCGCTGCGGGTGCACCGGATGCGCCGCGGGCGCGCCGACTCCGTCCCGCGCACGTGCCGACGGCGTCGGACTCGGGTTGATCAGAGGTTAAGGCGCGTCGGGCGGCGCGGCGGCGGGGTGAACCCCGCCCTACGGCGCCTCGCCACGCGGATCGAAGACCCCGCCCGCGACCCCGGTCGAGCCGGGGCGAGGCGGGCGGGTGGGAGCCCCGGGTCGATCGGGGGCGTGGGCGGGGTTGGGGGCGGGGTCGGGCCGGAAGCTCGCCCGACCCCGCCGGAGGTCAGGCCGCCAGGGCCTCCACCGCCGCGGCGGCGGAGAGGGCGCCGAGGGTGGCGCGGGCGGCCTCCTCGCCTTTCACGCGGAAGTGGCTCGCGAAGAAGGTCTGATGCTCCTCGCCCTCGTGGAAGTGGTGAGGGGTGAGCACGGCCGAGATCACCGGCCGGTCCGCGTCCATCTGAGCGCGCATCAGCCCGTCGATCACCGCCGAGGCGACGAACTCGTGCCGGTAGATGCCGCCGTCCACCACGAAGGCGGCGCCGACCACCGCCGCGTGCCGACCGGCGCCGGCGAGGCGGCGGGCCAGCAGCGGGATCTCGAAGGCGCCGGGCACGTCGAAGACGTCGACCGCCATCTCTCCGTTGGTGAGGCGGGCGAGCTCGGCCTGGTAGGCCTCGGCGAGCTGGTCGACGATGTCGGCATGCCAGCGGGCGCGGATCAGCGCCACGCGGGAAGGCCGGGTCGTGGGCGTCTGGGTCATGTCGATTTCCTTTCCATCAGACGGTCCGACCCGGGGCTGATGAAAAGGTCTTTTGGCATTGCGAGGCGCCGCCGAGGCGGACGCAGACGCGCAACGCCGGACGACCGCCTGCGAGAGGGGCGGCGACCGCGACCTTTTCAGTCTCTTTCATCCGGACTTTGACCGTCGGCTCCGGAGTCGCACCGGATCTGCTGACCCTTCGACGGCCGGAGCCGTCCAAGGCGCTCGCGGGCTTCGCGGCCCGCAGGGCGTTCGCCCCGCAAGACCTCGTCACCGCCGGTGGGGAATTCCGCCCCGCCCCGAGACTGCGCTCGATCCCGCCGCGCCCCCCTCGACATCCGAGCCGGGCGTTGCGGAGCCGAGCGGGCGCAGGTTACCTGCGCAGGTCAGGGAGGGAAAGCCGGCATGGACGAGAACCCGGGGGCGCGCCCCGAAGAGGCGGAGCTGGCGGAGGCGATGGCCGTCACCTGGCCCCCGGCCTCGGTGGACGACGCGGCGGCGCCGGGATGGCGGCTGCGCGACGGGCGCGGCGGCGGCAAGCGGGTGTCGGCGGCGACCTCCTTGGGCGGACGCGATCCGGCGCCGGTCGCCGCGGCCATGCGCGCGCGGGGGGAGCGGCCGATGATCCAGGTGCCCGGCTCCGACGGAGAGATGAACGCGGCGCTGGAGGCGGCGGGCTGGGCGGAGGTCGATGCGACCGTGCTCTACGTCGCGCCGAGCGCCCAGATGGCGGCGCTGCCCCTGCAGACGGGACTTCGTTTCGCCATGGGCACGGCCCGGCTCGCCCTGCTGGCGGAGATCTGGGAGGCGGAGGGCATCGGCGCGGCGCGGCAGGCGGTGATGGACCGCTGCGCGGCCCCCAAGGCGGTGCTGATGGCGCGCACCGACGACGTGACCGCGGGCGCCGGCTTCGTCGCCGTGCACGGCCGGCTCGCCCTGCTGCACGCGGTCGTCGTACGGCCCGAGGCGCGGCGGCGCGGTGCGGGACGGTCGCGTTTGGCCGCGGCGGGGCGCTTCGGCCTCGACCAAGGCGCGGGCTGGACCGGGCTGGCGGTGGCGGCGGCCAACGCCCCGGCGCGCGCGCTTTACGAGGCCGCGGGGATGACGGAGGCGGCGAGCTACCTTTATCGGGTCGCCCCGGACTGAGGCCGACCGAAGAAAAACCAGGAGGAGACGACCATGACCGAGGCGATCACGGCGCTGGATCTGCCGCCCGAGGACCCGCTTCCGCCCGACATCGAAAAGTACTTCCAGGTCTGCCGGGACAAGCTGGGCATGGTTCCGAACGTCCTGGCGGCCTACGCCTTTTCGGCCGAGAAGCTGCGCGGCTTTTCGACCATGTACAACGAGCTGATGCTGGGCGAGAGCGGGCTGAGCAAGCTGGAGCGGGAGATGATCGCCGTCGCGGTGTCCTCGGTGAACAAGTGTTTTTACTGTCTGGTCGCGCATGGGGCGGCGGTGCGGCAGTTGAGCGGCGATCCGGCGCTGGGCGAGGCGATCGCCATGAACTACCGGGTCGCGGACCTGACGCCCAAGCGGAAGGCGATGCTGGATTTCGCGGTGCTGATGACGGAGGCGCCGGCCAAGATCGAAGAGCCGGACCGGGCGGCTCTGCGCGACGTCGGCTGGAGCGATCGGGACATCTGGGACATCGGCGCGACGGCGAGCTTCTTCAACATGTCCAACCGCATGGCGAGCGCCGTCGACATGCGGCCGAACGCGGAATACCACGCCCAAGCGCGGTAAGGCCCGGGCCCGGTTTCGGCCTGTCCCGGGGGGCCTTTACCGGATCTTAGCCCGCCTGGGCGAGGCCTGTCGGCGCGTTCGGATCAGGCGGGAGGCGGCGATGAGAGGTCTGCGGGCGGCGGCGTGGGCTGCGGCGGCGCTGTGGGGCGCGCCGGCGGCGGCGCTGACGATCGGGTTCGACGACGCGGTGGTCGAAGACGGCTCGGTCGTCTTCGAGGGCGGCGTCGCGTCGGCCGCGCGGGCCTCCGGCCTGGGCGGCGAGCCGTTCGGGGGCGGGCGGCTGAGCCTTGCGCGGGGTCTGGACGGGCTGTCGCCCGGCCTCGCCGGCGCGGCGCTCTCGACCCGCGATCTGAGCTGGCCCTACGGGTTCGCGGTGAACTTGGAGGCGGCCGCTTCGTGCGCCTCGGCGGCCTGGGCCGCCGGCGACGGGGACTGGCGCGTGAGGGCGCTCGACGCGGCCGGAGAGACCGTGGCGGATCGGATCATCGCGCCCGATGCGCGGGGGTTCGAGCTGTCCTTGGGGCCCGATGCGGCGGGCGACGGCTTCACCACGCTGCTGTTCGAGAGCCTGGACGGCTACGACTGGATCTATCTCGACGCTTTGCAGCTGCGGCCGGCCGAGGCCTCCGGCATCCGCTCGCGGACCTGGGCGCGGGTGATCGCGGCCCCTGAGGCGGCGCCGGACCCGATGGATCGCTCGGCGGCCGTGGTGCCTCTGCCGGCGGCCTTGGCGCTGTCGGCGACGGTCTTCGCGGGGTTCTTCGGGTGGCTGGGCCTGCGCCGGATCGCCGAGCGGACAGCGCCGGCGGGCCGGTGACGGAGGGAGGCGGCGGTCGGGCCGGGCCTGAGTCGGCGCCGCGGCGTTGGGGTCTTAGGCGCGGCCGGTCCGCGGAGGCCCGGTCTTCGCAGGCTCGGTCCTCGGAGGCCGGTGAGCGAACTCCGGACGCGGGCGCGCCAGAGAACGCGCGCGGGCCGCGGCGGCGAGCGGCGCCGGGGTGCGGATGTTTCCTCTGTGGAGAGCGAATGGCGGCCGCTTCTTGAACGCCGGGGGCCGTGGTCGCGAGGTGTTGGCACGGAGCGTTCGAGCTGCGCGGGCCGTGCCGGCGCGGGCCCGATGGCGCGGCGGCGACTGGAGCGGCGGGTCGGTGGTGAAGCATGGCGGAGACCGAGCGGAGCTCGGATCAGCGCCGCCGCCGCGACGCGCGTCCTTGGGCGCGGCGGGCGCGCGCGTGGTCGGCCGGCGATCGACGGAAGGATGTGGACGAGGCGGCGGTTTCAAGCCGCGGCGGCGAGCGGCGTTGCGCTGCGCATCGTTCTACGTCGGAGAGCGGAAGGCGGTCGGTCCCCACGCGAACGGATTGAGGTGGCGGGACGATCGAAGCGGGCGATGAGATCGGACGGCCGGTCGTCCCCGGCTCCATTGCGCGGCGGCCGGAGGCGAGGCGGCCTTGAGGGAGGCTGAGATCCAGCCGCGTCCGCAACGGGCCGGCGACGCGCGTCCTTCGGTGCTGCGGGCCGATGGTCGGTCGGCCTTCGATCGACGGAAGGATGCGGGCGGGGAGCGGTGGCGATCCGTGGCGGCGAGCGGCGTCGCGCTGCGGATCGTTGCATGCGGGGAGCGGACGACGGTCGGTCCTCAAGCGGACGGACGGAGGTCGTCGGACGTTTGAGGCGGGCGATGAGATCGGACGAAGCGTCGGCGCCGGCTCGAAGGCGCAGCGGCGGGAGACGAGGCGCGTCTCGGCGAAGGCTGAGATGCGGTAGAGCCCGGACACGGGCCGCGGAGCGCGTCCTTTGGGGCGGCGGGCCCAGGCGTGGACGGCCTTGGATCGACTGAGGGACGCGGGCGAGGGAGCGGTCGCGAGCGGCGTTGCGCTGCGGATCGTCCCATTGCGGGGAGTGGACGGCTTTCGGCGCCCAAGCGGACCAATGGATGTGGCGGGACTTTCGAGGCGGGCGATGAGAATGGACGGCCGGTCGGTCCCGGCCACACGGCGCGGCAGGGGGAGTCGAGGCCGGTCTGAGGGGGCTGAAGTCCGGCAGAGCCAGGGCCAGGGCCGCGACGCGCTTTCTTTGGCGCGGCGCACCTGTTTTTGGTCAGCCTGCGGTCGACGGAAGGGCGCGGACGAGGGAGCGTTTCCTAGCCGTGGCGGCGCGCGGCGGCGAGAGGCGTTGCGCTGTTGATCGTTCCATGCAGGGAGCGAACGGCTTTCGGTGCGCCAGCGGACGGACGAGGATCGCGGGACGTTCGAGGCAGGCGATGAGATCGGACGGTGGGTCGGCTCAGGCTCCACGGCGCGGCGGTGGGAGGCGAGGCGGGTCTGAGGGAGGCTGAAGTCCGGCAGAGCCCGGGCGAGGGCGGCGACGCGCTTCCTTCGGTGCGACGCGCCTTTTTCGGTCGACCCGCGGTCGACGCGAGGGCGCGGACGAGAGAGCGGTTTCGAGCCTTGGCGGCGAGCGGCTTTGGGGTTCGGATCGCTCCGTGCTGGAGGGTCGACGGCGGTCGGTCGCTCAGTTGATCGGAGGGGTCTGGCGGGGGCGTCGATGCGGGCGAGGAGGCTTTGCGGCGACTTGGGGTCGGCCTGACGGTCCTAGGGCGCGGTGGCGAGGCGGGCGAGGCAGGAGGCCGGATCGCTGGTGCGCGCCTCTCGGGCGGAAGGGGCGCAGGGCGCGTCGCGGGGGGCCTTGACGGCGCCTGGTGCGGTTCGGACCCGGCGGGGGAGCGGCTGGCGGGCGCAGCGCGTCGGGCGGTCTTGAGCGGTCTACGCTGGCGCGAATCTTTGTGGCTCGTCCTCGGCTCTGGGGTTGCGCGTCGAGCAGGCTTTAGCGGTCGTTGCGCTTGATGGGCTTTTCGCGATGCGTCGGGAGCGTTCGGCTTCGACGCGGCTCTCACGCTCCATGGCGGCCGTGGGCGATGGCGGGTAGGCCGGCGGTCGGAGGTCGACGTGGTGCAAGGCGCCGGCGCGGCGGAACCGCAGTTGCTCGGGTTCCGGCGGAAGTCGAG
>JBCCPD010000012.1:0-21863 GCA_039025075.1 Pseudomonadota bacterium
GCCGTAGCGGGCGACGTCCATGCCGTAGACGTCGGCCTCGGGCTCGCCATGGATCATCCATTCGGCGAGCGATTTGCCGACGCCGCCGCCCTGCAGGAAGCCGGCCATGACCGCGCAGGCCGTCCAGTAGCCGCGCTTGCCCGGGACCGGGCCGACGAGCGGGTTGCCGTCAGGGGAGAAGGTGAAGGCCCCGTTGACCCAGGAGCGGACGCCGGCCTTCTGCAGGACCGGGAAACGCTCGAAGCCGAGGCGCAGCTCGTTCTCGATGCGGTCGGTGTCCTCCTGGAGCAGCTCGATGCCGTAGTCCCAGGGGGCGCCGTCCATCATCCAGTGCTTGTGCTTGATCTCATAGATGCCGAGCAGCATCCCCTTGAGGTCCTGGCGCATGTAGGTGAAGCCCTCGAGGTCGCCGACGAGGGGGAGTTCCTTGTCGAGGGCGGCGACTTCGGGGATTTCCTCGGTCAGCAGGTAGTGGTGCTCGAGCGGGGAGACGGGGAGTTCGATCCCCGCCATGCGGCCGACCTGCTTGGCCCAGAGGCCGGCGGCGTTGACGACATGCTCGCACTCGACCACGCCCTTTTCGGTGTGCAGGCGCCAGCCTTCGGCGGTTTGTTCGAGTTCGACGACGCGGTTGTGCTCGATCACCTCGGCGCCTCGCAGGCGGGCGGCCTTGGCGTAGGCGTGCACGGTGCCGGTGGTGTCGATGTAGCCCTCCCGGTCGGCCCAGAGGGCGCCGTGGACGCCGTGGGTGGACATGAGGGGGCAGAGCTCCCCGGCCTCTTCGGGGCCGACGAGGCGGCAGTCGTCGATGCCGAGGGTCTGGAAGACGCGGTAGGCGGATTGCAGCCATTCCCAGCGCGCCTCGGACCCTGCGACCATAAGCCCGCCGGTCATGTGCATGCCGACGGAGACGCCGCTCTCCTCCTCGATCTGCGACAGAAGATCGATGGTGTAGGCCTGAAGCGCCGCGATGTTCGGATCGGCGTTCAGCGCATGAAATCCTCCGGCCGCGTGCCAGGACGACCCCGCCGTCAGCACGTTGCGCTCGATCAGCGCCACGTCGGACCAGCCGAACTTGGCCAGATGATAAAGCACGGAGGCGCCGACGACGCCGCCGCCGATCACCACGACCCGGTAATGGGATTTCATCGCGCGTCTCCCGCTGAATGGACGATTTCCCGCAGGCTACGTGCGCTGGACATTGCTGTCTAGACATGGATGTCCAATAGTGGGCGCTGGAAAGCCGCCCTGCTCGAGAGGCGGCCGCGCGACGCCGACAGGGAGTCTTGGCGACATGAAGATCGAAGCTCAGATCAAAGAGGCGCGCCCGAAGGTGCGCGAGCTGGTGCGCCAGGTGCGCGACGGCGACATCTCCAAACGCGAGTTCATCGCGCTGGCCAGCACGTTCGGCGCGACGGCGGCGTTCAGCTACGGCGTGCTCGGCCTGCCGACGCCGGCCAAGGCGCAGGACGGCAAGCCGGGCGGCGTGCTGAAGGTCGGCATGCGCATCCTGGACCTGCGCGATCCGCGCACCTGGGACTGGACGGAGCCGGCGAATGTCGGCCGCCAGTTCATGGAGCCGCTGGTCCGCTGGGACCTCGACTTCAGCTTCAAGGGCATGCTGGCCGAAAGCTGGGAGGTCTCGGACGACGTCACCCAGTACACGCTGCGCCTGCGCCAGGGCGTGACCTGGAACAACGGCGACGCGTTCACGTCCGAGGACGCGGCCTTCAACATCGCCCGCTGGTGCGACAAGAGCTCCGAAGGCAACTCGATGGCCGCGCGCATGGCGGCGATGATCGACGACGACACCGGCCAGGCCCGCGACGGGGCCATCGTCGTCGTCGACGATCACACGATTCAGCTGAATCTGGGCAACCCGGACATCAGCCTGATCGCGGCGATGACCGACTATCCGGCGCTGATCGCGCACCGGTCGTACGATCCCGAGGTGGGGCTCGTGGCCGCGCCCATCGGCACCGGGCCGTTCGAGCTGTCGGAGTACGAGGTCGGCGTCAAGGCCTCCGTCAAGCGGCGCGAAAACGGGTCCTGGTGGGGCGGCGAGGTCTATCTCGACGGGGTCGAGTTCATCGACTACGGCACCGATCCGGCGGCCATCCTGGCGGCCTTCGAGGCCGAGGAGATCCACGTCAACGACCAGTCCATCGGCGAGTTCATCGACATCTTCGACGGCCTGGGCCTGGTGAAGAAGTCGAAGGCCACGGCCTCCACCATCTGCGCGCGGATGCGGCCCGACAGCGCGCCCTTCGACGTCAAGGAGGTGCGCAACGCGGTGCAGCTGGCCGTGGACAACTCGGTGGTGCTGGAGCTGGGCTACGACAACAACGGCTCGGTCGCCGAGAACCACCATGTGGGTCCGATGCACCCCGAATATGCCGAGCTGCCGAAGATCACGCCCGATCCGGTGAAGGCGAAGGAGATGCTGGACGCCGCCGGCCATGGCGACACGGAGATCGAGCTGATCTCCATCGACGGGGACTGGCGCACGGTGACGACGGACGCGATCGGCGCGCAGCTGCGCTCCGCCGGGTTCAACGTCAAGCGCACGGTGATCCCCGGCGCCACGTTCTGGAACGACTGGACGAAGTACCCGTTCTCCACAACGAATTGGGGCGCGCGTCCGCTGGGCGTTCAGGTCTACGCGCTGGCCTACCGCTCGGGCGAGGCGTGGAACGAAAGCGGGCACGAGGATCCTGAGTTCGACGCGATGCTCAACGAGGCCGTCGGCGTCTTCGACGCCGACAAGCGGCGCGAGCTGATGGCGCAGCTTCAGGCGAAGCTGCAGGACTCGGGCGCGATGATCCAGCCGTTCTGGGCCAACGAGACGCTGCACCACGTCGAGGCCGTGAAGAACTACGAGCGGCATCAGTTCCGCGAGATGATCTTCGAAGAGACCTGGATCGACGCCTGATCACGACGCCCGGCGGCGCGGGGCCCCGAGGGGCGTCGCGCCGCCGATCCGCATCGGCCCCCCGGGGCCACCCTGGGGCCGAACTTGCACGTTCGGTTGAAAGGCCCCGACGTGGATCGCCCCGCATTTCGGCGCGCGACCGCTTCGACCCGTTCAGCGCTCGGCCGGCTCCAAAGCCAACGCTTCGCCGGCCATTCATCTGGCGATCGGCCGGGACGACGGGTCCGACGCCCGCTCCTTTGATCCGCCGCGTGGGCCGCGTCGATTTCGCTTCGGCGCGACATGCCCCGGACACCGGGCGTCGCATTGAGACGCGCCCGGAGATGCCATATATCCCGTTCAGCCAGCGGGAGACATCGCGCAAGCTTTCCCAACGTCCCGTCGTCGGGTCCCAGCCTCGGCCGCCGCTCAGGTCATGCGCTTCGCGTCGCGACCCGGCCCAGGCGGGGCCGCGACGAAGGGGCAGGGCCCCGCCGAGGCGCAGGCGGGCTAGTTTTGTCTTTCGGAACGGCGCGGTCGCGGAATGCAGATATGAGAGACGGACGAGTGGAAGCTCCCGACAAGGTGACGGTGGCCATCGTCGGGGCCGGCCCCGCCGGCCTGGGCGTGGCGAGGGTCCTGAAGGACCTGGCGATCCCGGACGTCCGGGTGTTCGAGCGGGGCGCGATCGGCGAGAATTTCCTGCGCTGGCCGTCGGAAACGCGGCTGCTCACGCCCTCCTTCCCCGGCAACGCCTTCGGCATCACCGATCTGAACGCGATCAGCTTCGACAGCTCCCCCGGCTGGGCGCTGAAGCGGGAGCATCCGACCGGCCGCGACTACGCGCGCTATCTCGACAGGGCCGCCGAGGCGTTCGGCCTCGACGTGCGATGCGGCGTCGACGTGCAGGGCCTGGCGCCGGACCCGGACGGCTACGCGCTGCAGACGGACCAAGGCCCGGTGCGGGCGCGCTTCGTGATCTGGGCCTGCGGCCAGTTCGGCGCGCCGTCCCATGGCGGCCTTCCGGGGGCCGAGCATGCGGTCCACTACGCCGCCGTGACGCGATGGCGCGACGTTGCCGGCGACGAGGTCTGCGTCATCGGCGGCTATGAAAGCGGCATGGACGCCGCCATCGGGCTGGCGCGCGCGGGCAAGCGCGTCACCGTCGTGGATGCGGAGACGCCGTGGGACGACCCCGACAAGGACCCGAGCCGCGCCCTGTCGCCCTTCACCCAGCAAAGGCTGCGCGCCGCGATGCGCGGCGGCGCCATCACGCTGGAGGGCGGCGAGGAGATCGTCGGCATCGAGAAGGAGGCGGACGGATTCCGCGTGCTCGGCGGCAGCGGGCGCAGTTGGCGGACCGCGCATCCGCCGATCCTCGCCACCGGCTTCTCGTCGGGCACCAAGCCGGTGTCGGACCTGTTCGAGTACGGGCGCGAGGGGCTGCCGACGCTGACCTTGCAGGACGAATCCACCGTCTCGCCCGGCCTGTTCCTCGTCGGTCCGGAAGTGGCGCATAACGGCCAGCTGTTCTGCTTCATCTACAAGTTCCGCCAACGCTTCGCCGTCGTCGCCGACGCGATCGCGGGGCGGCTGGGGGCGGAGACCTCGGTCCTGCAGGTGTACCGGGCGCACAACATGTATCTCGACGATCTCGCCTGCTGCGAGGACGACCGATGCATGTGCTGACCCCGCAGGCCCGCCGCCGCGACCGCGGACCGGCCGCGCGCGCTTCGGCGCGGTCGAGCGACGCGTGGCGGCGATACGAGGCGACTCTCCGGCTTTCGGGTCGGGACCTGGCCGCGTCATGAGCGTGCTCTCCCCCGCCCCCGAAACGGAGTCTGCGCCGGGTCTGGGCATGACCGCGCTGCTGCTCGGCGCCATCGCGCTGGGCCTGCTGACGGGTCTGTTTGCGCCGCCGATCGGCGCGGCGGCGTCCTTCGCCATCGATCCGACGCTGCTGGTTCTGGTGGGCCTGCTGTTCTTCGACCTGCGTCTGGGGGCGGTGACGGCGGCGTTCGGCAATCTCAGGTTCATCGCCTTGGCCTGGGGCGCGAACTTCCTGGTGGTTCCGGTGGTCGGCTTTGCGCTCGCGTCGCTGTTCCTGTCCGGTCAGCCGCTCGTCTTCACTGGTCTGCTGATCTATTTCCTCGCCCCGTGCACCGATTGGTTCCTGGCCTTCACCCGTCTCGCCAAAGGCGACACGGCGCTGGGCGCGGCGCTTCTGCCGATCAATCTGGTCACGCAGCTTCTGCTGTTCCCCGTCTGGCTTTGGATCTTCACCTCCCATGCGGGCTTCGTGGATTTCGCGGCGATCCCGGGCGTGCTGCTGCAATGGTTTCTGCTGCCCTTCGGCATCGCCCAGGCGGCGAGGTGGCTGGCGTCGCGCGGTCTGTCCGCCCCGACCTGGGACCGGCTCCATTCGGCGGTGGGCGCGGCGATCCCCCTGGTCACGGCCGCTTTGGTCTTCCAGCTTTTCTCGGCCAACGCGACCGTGGTGGCGGCCCATGTCGACGCGGTGCCGCCGGCCGCCGCGGCGATCTTCCTGTTCTTCGCGGCCATGTTCCTGGTGGGGGAGGCGGCGACCCGGGTCTTCGGCCTGTCCCATGGCGAGCAGGCGCTGCTGGCGATGACCACGGCGGCGCGCAACGCGCCGATGATGCTGGTGATCACGGCGGTCGCCATTCCCGGCCAACCGCTCGTCTATGCGGCGCTGGTGATCGGGATGCTTCTGGAGCTGCCGCACCTGCTCGGCCTGAAGCATCTTCTGCTGGCCAAGCTCGACCGCTAGATCCCAAGCGTTCGACAGGTTTTTCGAAGAGCGCCCGCCGCCCGCGGCCTGTCTTCGGGTCTCGCCCTCGGATCAGGGGCGCGCGTCGGCGAGGCGGGCGGGCCGGAACCCATGACGGGCCGCCTCTGCCGGGCGGCCCGTCTCGGCCTGGCGATCAGAAGAAGCCCATCGGGTTCTCGTCGTAGCTCACCAGCAAGTTCTTCGTATTGCGGTAGTGGTCCAGCATCATCTTGTGGTTCTCCCGCCCGATGCCGGACTTCTTGTAGCCGCCGAAGGCCGCATGGGCGGGGTAGTGGTGGTAGCAGTTGGTCCACACCCGACCGGCCTGAATGGCGCGGCCGACCCGGAAGGCGGTGTTGCCGTCGCGGCTCCAGACACCGGCGCCGAGCCCGTAGGAGGTGTCGTTGGCGATGGCGATCGCCTCGGCCTCGTCCTTGAACGTGGTCACCGAGAGGACGGGGCCGAAGATCTCCTCCTGGAAGATGCGCATGGAGTTGTCGCCGCGGAACACGGTGGGCT
The DNA here is from genome assembly GCA_039025075.1 of Pseudomonadota bacterium. Classification (GTDB taxonomy): domain Bacteria; phylum Pseudomonadota; class Alphaproteobacteria; order Rhodobacterales; family Rhodobacteraceae; genus Albimonas. The sequence continues at coordinate 6,222 of JBCCPD010000012.1, forward strand.
GGATGTAGTAGCCGTCGCTCAGGCCGTCGCCCAGGCTGGCGGCCTCGCCGCCGACCAGGACCTTGGCGCCTTCCTCGCGCCCCAGCTTCAGATAGCCGGTGATCTTCTCCATCTGCTCGGTCGAGGCCTGGCCGCCGACCATGGTGTCCATCTGCAAAGGATTGCCCTGCTTGATGTTCTTCACACGGGCGACGGCGCGCTCCAAAAACGCCTCGGCGATGCTCTCGTGCACCAGGGCGCGGGACGGGCAGGTGCAGACCTCTCCCTGGTTCAGGGCGAACATCGCGAAGCCTTCGAGGCACTTGTCCAGAAACCCGTCGTCGGCGTTCATCACGTCGGCGAAGAAGATGTTGGGCGACTTGCCGCCGAGCTCCAGCGTCACGGGGATCAGGTTCTCCGCCGCCGCCTTCATGATGATCTTGCCGGTGGTCGTCTCTCCGGTGAAGGCCAGCTTGGCGATCCGGTTTGAGGTCGAGAGGGCCGCGCCGGCCTCCTCGCCATAGCCGTTGACCACGTTGACCACGCCGTCGGGGATCAAGTCGCCCAGCAGCTCCATCAGCACCATGATCGAGGCGGGCGTCTGCTCGGCCGGCTTCAGGACCACGGCGTTGCCCGCGGCGAGCGCCGGCGCCAGCTTCCAGACCGCCATCAGGATCGGGAAGTTCCAGGGGATGATCTGGCCGACCACGCCCAGCGGCTCATGGAAGTGGTAGGCGTAGGTGGTCGCGTCGATCTCGGCGATGGAGCCTTCGTCGGCGCGGATCACGCCGGCGAAGTAGCGGAAATGGTCCACGGCGAGCGCGAGATCGGCGTTCACCGACTCGCGGATCGGCTTGCCGTTGTCGAGCGTCTCGGCCACGGCCAGGGTCATCAGGTTCTGCTCGATCCGATCGGCGATGCGGAACAGCAGGTTGGAGCGTTCGGTGAGCGAGGTTCGGCCGAAGGCCGGGGCGGCCGCGTGGGCCGCGTCCAGCGCCGCCTCCACGTCCGCGGCGTTCGAACGGGCGACCTCGCAGATCGCCTCTCCGGTGATCGGGGTGACGTTCTCGAACCAGGCCCCCGATTTCGGGTCGACGAAGGCGCCGCCGATGAAGTTCCCGTAGCGGGCCTTGAACGGAAACTCGACGCCCAGATGGCGCGTGTCGAGGGCGCCGGAGCCGGCGCCGGCGCTTGCGTGGATGTTCATGTCTTCCTCCCAGACAGGGTTTTGCGCCCCGCTTGCAGCGGGGTCGATCAGGCTGGCTGGGATGCGAAGTCGCTGGCGAGCCGGAGAAGCGTGGCACGGATTCTAACCGTTGCCAATTCGACCCCTGGATGAGCCGCGAGCCGCGACCGGCAACCGCCTGGAAACGGGGCGGCCCTCCGACGCTTCGGGCGTCCGCCCTCCCAAGGCCCCCGCGCCCCGATCGACGGAGCCAGGGCCGCGCGACGCGGCGCTTCGCCCCGGTCGGAGCCCGAAAGAGAGGCGCGCCAGCAGGTCCCGCGACGCCCCTGAGGGCAGACAAACGCGCGTCGACCCCCCATCCTCCGACGGTCGCCGTCTCCCTCTCACGCTCTGCAAAGGCCCTGCCGCGCCCATGATCGCCTCCGCCGACCGCTTCGGTCCCGCGCTTCTTGCGCTCTTTCAGCTGGAGCCGGGCGTCGCGCATCTCAACCATGGCAGCTACGGCGCCACGCCCCGGGCGGTGCGTCAGGCCCAGCGGGATTGGCAAGCGCGGATGGAGGCGGCGCCGACCCGCTTTTTCGACCGGGAGCATCGGCCGGCGATCCGAGCGGCGGCCGCGCGCCTCGCGCCGTTGATCGGCGCCCATCCCGACGACGTCGCGCTGGTCGAGAACGCCACCCAGGCCGTGAACGCCGTGCTGCGCTCCTATCCCTTCGATCCGGGCGACCGCATTCTCGTCAACTCGCAGACCTACGGCGCGGTCCGCAACGCCGCCGCCTATGTCGCCGCCCGCACCGGAGCGCGTCTGGAAAGCTGGGACCTGCCGTTCCCGGTCTCAGGCGCGGAGGAGATCGCGGCGGCGTTCGAGGCCGCCCTGGACCCCGCCCCGCGGCTCGTCGTTCTGGATCATGTGGTCTCGGACACCGCGCTAAAGCTGCCGCTGGCGCGGCTGGTCCGCGCGGCGAAAGGCGTCGGCGCCGCAGTCCTGGTCGACGGGGCCCACGCACCCGGCATGATCGAAATCGACGTGCAGACGCTCGGCGCCGACTGGTACGCCGGCAACTGCCACAAGTGGATGTTCGCCGCGAAGGGCTGCGCGTTCCTCTGGGCGCGCGACGGGGCCGAGCTGCATCCGACCGTCATCAGCCATGGGTTCGGCGACGGCTTCCATGCCGAGTTCGACTATGTCGGCACGCGCGACGCCTCGGCCCAGCACGCCCTGCCGGCCGCCCTCGACTTCATGGCGCGCTTCGGCGTCGAGACCCTCCAGGCCCGCAACCACGCTCTGGCCGTGGAGGCGGGCGCCCGCCTGGCCGCCGCCTGGGGTTCCGAGACCGGCGCGCCGGCGGAGCTGATCGGCGCCATGGCCGTCGTTCGTCTGCCCTATGGCGCCGAAGGGGATTTCGGCGCGGCGCAGCGCCTGCGCGATCGCTTGCTGGACGAGGATGGGATCCAAGTGCGCCTGCACCCTCTGGCCGGCGGTCTTTGGGCGCGCGTGTCGCTCCAGATCTACAACGACCTGGCAGACATCGACCGCCTGGCGGAGGCCGTTCTCGCCAAGCGCCCGAACGCCTGATCGCTTGGCGCGCAAGGGCGCCGCAACGCCTCGGCCCTACCTGCGACAGAGTTCGGCGTCATCGGCGAAAGCCCTCTCAAATCTCTGAGAAGCCCGGCCTATCCGGGGCCAAGGCAGGCCCCGAGCAAAGGCCCGCGCCGTGGCGGAAGGAGTGGGATTCGAACCCACGGGACCCTTGCGAGCCCAACGGTTTTCAAGACCGCCGCATTCGACCGCTCTGCCATCCTTCCAACCCGCGCCCGAGCCATAGCGAACCGCCGCCCGCAGGGCCAGTGCGCCGCGGACCGTTTCGCCGGGACGGCGCTTGCAGTAGCCTTTCGATAACCTTCTCAGGTGATGACTCGGCCCATGAAGCGACCTCGCCTCCTCGTCCTCGCGATGCTGGCCGCCGCGCGCGTCGCGCCCGCCTCGGCAGAGCCTCCGGCGCAGGCCATGGTGATGTGGGACGGCTCTCCGTCCTTGGGCGGCGCCTGGATCGCCCATCCCGATCATCTCGGCCCCGGCTCGCCTCTGGTGACCCTGCGCACCGAGGATGGCGGCCGGACGCAGGCCCGCCTGGTGCGCCGAGGGGGGACGGGCAGCGGCTATCTGCTCGCCGCCGAAACCGCCCGCGCCTTGGGGCTCGAGCCCGGCGAGCCGGCCCTCATCTCGGTCGCCTGGCCGACGATCGATCCGGAGCCGTCGCCCGACGAAGACCCGGTCGAGACGGCCGATGCCGACGCCTCGGACGAAGCGGCCGACGCGAACGGGGCGCCGGAGACGGCCGAGGCGATCGCCGCCGAAGACGACCTCCGCGAGGTCGACGTCCCCGGGCCGGAACAGGCCGAAACCGCGTCCCGCGAGGCGCCCGGCGCGGGTCGCCGCGACGTCGCGACCGGCGGGCAGGCGCCCGCCGCCGCCGGGCCTGCGCCGACGGATCGGCCTCCCGCGCCCGACGACGTCGCGACGACCGCCGCCGCCACCTCTCCGCGGCCCGTGCCGCGACCCGATGCGCCTTCGGGCGAGGCGCGTCGCGACCCGGCCGGCGACGAGGACGCCGTCGCCCCCGACCCCATCGCCCAAGGCGGCCCCGACCTTGGGTCCTCGACCGCCTCCGACGCGGCCGAGCCGCCGCCCCACGCCGCCCCCGACCTGGCCGAGCGGCCCAGGCGGCGCCCCGTCGCGCCGGCCGCCTCGCGTCCCGACGACAGCCCCACCCCAGAGCCCAGACCGCCAGAAGAAGGCGCCCCGGCATGACCCAGCTCCTCCGCTTCGTCCTCCCCGCCGCGATCGGCGCGGTCCTCCTCGCCGCCGGGCCCGCCGCGCCCGCCCGAGCGCTCGACCTCGCTGCCGAGGAGGCGCTGGTCGTGGATCACGCCACCGGCGCCGTGCTTCTGTCCAAGAACCCCGACCTGTCGGTCCCGCCCGCCTCCATGCTCAAGCTGATGACGCTGAACATGCTGTTCGAGGCGGTGGCCGACGGCCGCCTGTCGCTCGACGACCGCTTCACCGTCTCGGAAAAAGCCTGGCGCATGGGCGGCTCCAAGATGTTCCTGCGCCAGGGGGAGCGGGTGCGGGTCGAGGATCTGATCCGCGGCATCGTCGTGCTCTCCGGCAACGACGCCTGCGTGACGGTGGCCGAGGGCCTCGCCGGCTCCGAGGAGGCTTTCGCCGCCCGCATGACCGAGCGCGCGCGGGAGCTGGGGATGACCGGCTCCGTCTTCGGCAACTCCACCGGCTGGCCGGAAGCGTCGACGCGGATGAGCCCGCGCGACCTGGTGTTCCTCGCCCGCCGGCTGATCACCGAGTTTCCCCAGTTCTACGGCTATTTCGCCGAGACCGACTTCGAATGGGACGGGGTCGCGCAGCGCAACCGCAATCCGCTGCTTTATTCCGATGTGGGCGCCGACGGCTTGAAGACCGGCCGCACCCAGGAGGCCGGCTTCGGCCTCGTCGGCTCGGCGGAGCGGGACGGACGGCGCATCGTCTTCATGATCGGCGGCTACGAGACCACCGCCTCGCGCAAGACCGAAGCCGAGAGGCTCGTCGACTGGGCCTTCCGCGAGTTCGAGAACCGCGCGCTCTACCGCGCCGGCCAGATCGTCGGGGCGGCGGAGGTCTGGATCGGCCGCGCGCGCACTTTGCCGCTGACCTTGGCCGAGGACGTCTTCGCGACCGTGCCCCTGGCGGCGCGCGACCGCATCACCGCGACCGTCAGCCATGAAGGGCCGGTGGAGGCGCCGGTCGCCGCGGGCCAGCCCGTGGGCGTGCTTCGGGTCGAGGCGCCCGACATGGACCCGATCGAAGTCCCCGTCGTGGCGGCCGAGGCGGTGGAGCGGGGCGGCGTGCTCACCCGCCTCTCCGCCGCCGCGCGGCTGCTGGCGCAGGATTTTCTGTCGGACGGCGCGCCCGAGGCCCCGCCTGTGGTCACCGCGCCCGCGCCGGCGCCCGCGGTCGACGATGGGTGACGCCGCGCCGGGATCCGCGCCTGGGCATGCGACGGGGGCCGTGACGGAAGTCGAAACGGCGGCGGCGACAGGGACTGCGTCCGGCCTCTTCGTGACCTTCGAGGGCGGCGACGGAACCGGCAAGACCACCCAGCTGCGCCGCCTCGCCGCCCGCCTGCGCGCGGCCGGCCGCGCGGTGGTGGAGACCCGCGAGCCCGGCGGCGCCCCCGGCGCCGAAGAGATCCGGCGGCTGGTTCTGGAGGGCGAGCCGGGCCGCTGGTCCGCGGTCACCGAATTGCTGCTCTTCAACGCCGCCCGCCGCGATCATCTGGAGCGGGTGATCGCCCCCGCCCTCGCCCAGGGAAAGGTGGTGCTCTGCGACCGCTTCGCCGACTCCACCCGCGTCTATCAGGGCGCTTCCCGCGACGCCGCAGACGCCGCCGACGCGGCCGCGCCCGAAGGAGACGCGGCGGCCCCCCCGGCGCCCAGCCGCGCGTTGGTCGACGCGCTCCACGCGCTCGTCATCGGGCGGGAGCCGGACCTGACGCTGGTCCTGGACGCCGACCCGGTCCGCGCGCTCGCCCGCGGCATCGACCGCGGCGGACCGGAGCTGCGCTTCGAGCGCATGGGCCTCCCGTTCCACCAAGCGGTCCGCGCGCGCTTCCGCGCTCTGGTCGAGGCCTCTCCCGAACGCTGCCGCCTGATCGACGCTTCCGGCGCTCCCGACGAGGTGGAGCGCCGCGTCCGCGAAGCCATGGCCCAACGCCTGCCAGAGGTCCTTTGAACCGAGCCGAGCGACCCCGTCCCGAGAGCCAGCGCCTGACGGGCGCGCCCGAGGCTCGCCGCCCGCCCGCGCCACGCAGCGATGCGGGACGCCCTAGGCGAGAGCGGCCATGCGGCGGATGAAGTCGACGCAGGCCTGCGGGTCGGTCACCGGGATCATGTGACCCCGCCCGGCCAGCGCCTCGTAGGCGAGCCCGTGCGCCCGCATCGCCTCGCCCTGGGCGGCAGGATCGAGGATCTCGTCGACTCCCCCGTAAAGAACCCCGCCGGGAACCTTCAGATCGCCATACCGCGCGGCCTGGGCCGCGATGGCCGTCTGCGCCGCCACGAGGTCCTCCGACGCCACCACATAGGCCTTGGGACGCAGCCCCAGGACGCCGCCGCCCTTGACCGGAAAATCCTGCGGCCAGGGTTCGGGCCCGAAGACCGCCGTCAACGCCTCCGCCCCGTTGCGCTTGGCCAGCGGCGCGGCGAGGGTCGCGCCGATCAGGCGGCGGATGGCGGCGTTGCGCACCTCCAACGGCTTGAAGACCGGGATGCTCGCCTCCACCCCATGGGTGAGCGGGCACAAAAGCGCCAGCGCGCCCGCCGCCTCGGGCTGGTCGAGCGCCATCGCCAGTGCGACGGCCCCGCCCAATGAATGGCCCACGAGAACCGGTTCTTCCACGCCCAGATCGTCCAGCAGGGCCTGGATCATCCGGCCTTGCTCGGCCGGCGGCGCCTGATCCTCTCCGTCGCGGTCGGACCAGCCGCAGCCGGGTCGGTCGAGCGCGATGACGCGGAACGTATCGGACAGCGCTTCGGCCACGCCGTAGTCCCAATGCTGCATCTGCCCCGAAAGGCCATGGATCAGCACCACGGGCCGCGCGTCCCGCGGGCCCAGATCCACGTAATGCAGCCGGCCGCCGGGAACGGCGCGCAGCAGGCCTTTTTGGGGGATCGCCCGCTCGGCCGTGGCGGCCAAGCGCCGGGTCCATAGATGCGCGCCGACCAGGCCGCCGCCGACCAACAGCACGATGAGCGTCAGAAGCGTGGACATGGGTCAGACCTCTTGGGGGAGGGGGTCGGGATCGGTCGAACGGCCGGCGACGCGGTACTGCTCGAGCCCGGCGCCGGCCATGCGGGCCCGGTACTCCGCCACCGTGCCGGGCCAAAGCGTGGCGTTGCGGCCCGCCTCGTCCAAGTACCAGGACGTGCAGCCGCCGGCCTGCCAAACCATGGAGGAGAGGCGGCCCTGCATCTCCGCCTCGAAGGCCGCCTGCAGGTCCGCCTTCGGCGCAGCCGCCGCAAGCCCCTGATCGCGCAGGGTTTCCAGAAGGCGGCCCACATGCTCCGCCTGCGCCTCGATCATCAGAAGAACCGAGTTGTGCCCCAGCCCCGTATGCGGGCCCAGCAAAAAGAACAGGTTCGGAAAGCCGGCGACCGCGGTCCCCAGGTGGGCCTGCAGGCCCTCCGACCAGACCTGCTTCAGCGCGATCCCGTCCTCGCCCTTGATGTCCAGCTCCGCCAGGCGGTCGGCGACGTGAAAGCCGGTGCCCCAGATGATGACGTCCGCCTCGATGCGCGTGCCGTCCGAGGCGATCAGGCTCGACCCCTCGATCCGCTCGAGCGCGGCGGGAAGCACCCGGACGTCCTCGCCCGCCAGGGTCGGATACCAGACGTTGGAGCTGAGCACCCGCTTGCAGCCGATCCGGTGGTCCGGCGTCAGGATCCGGCGCAGCTCCGGGTCCCGAACCGCCCGTTCCATCGGCTTGCGCCACATCCGCAGGCCCATCCGCACCGCGACCGCCTCGCCGCGGAACAGCGCGTGGCGCAGCTCGAAGACCGTGAAGATCAGCCGGCGCCGCAGGCGGGCGAGGGCCGGCGCGGCCCGGTAGAGCGCGCGGACCCAGGGCGCGATGGGCCCGTCCGGGCGCGGCAGCACATAGGGCGCGCTGCGCTGGAACACGATCGTCTCGGCCGCCTGAGGCGCGATCTGCGGCACGAACTGAACCGCCGAGGCGCCGGTCCCGATCACGGCCACGCGCTTGCCGCGCAGGACCGCGTCATGGTCCCAGCGGGCCGAGTGGAAGCGGGTCCCCGGAAAGCTCTCCAGACCCGGGATCGGCGGCGTGCGCGGAACATGCAGGGCGCCGAGGCCGGAGACCAGCGCTCGCGCGCAATAGCGCTCGCCGGCCTCGGTGGCGACCTGCCATCGGGCGCCGTCCCACTCCGCCGAGGCGAAGACGCGGCCGAAGCGGATGATGTCATGCAGGTTTTCGCGCCGCGCCACGTCCTTCATGTAGGCGAGGATCTCGCCGCCGCCGGCATAGCAGGTCGACCAGTCGGGATTCGGATGCGAGGCTAGGGCGTAGAGATGCGAGGGCACGTCGCAGGCCACGCCGGGATAAGTGTTCTCGCGCCAGGTCCCTCCGACCTCGTCGGCCTTTTCCAGGATCAGGACGTCGTCGAAGCCGCGCCGGCGGGCCTCCATCGCCATGATCATGCCGGAAAATCCCGCGCCGAGGATCAGGACGTCTGTCTGGACGGGCTCCGGCACGGGACGGCTCAGGACTGAAAGACGCGTTGCAGAACCGGCCAATAGCCGGTGGGGCTGAGGCGTTGAACGATGTCGATCAGCCGCGCGTCATGGCCGACCAGCACCCGCTTGGCGCGGCGCTGCAGGCCCTTGGCGATGATCTCGGCCGCGTCGTCGGGGGGCATCTTCAGCAGTTTCTCGACCCGGGCGAGCGCCGCTTCCATCGCCGCCGGGTCCGCGTCGTTTCGGAAGGCGGGCTGGCGGGCGTTGCGGGCGATCTTGGTCGCCACGCCGCCGGGATGCACCACGGTGACGCCGATTTGCGTGTCCGCCAGCTCGTGCCGCAGCGCCTCGGAAAAGCCGCGCAGGCCGAACTTGGCGGCCGAGTAGGCCGTCATGCCCACGGGCGCGATCAGGCCGTAGACGCTGGAGATGTTGACGATATGCGCGGCTTTGCGGGACCGCAGGACCGGCAGGAAGGCGCGGGTCAGACGGATCGGGGCGTGCAGGTTGATCTCGAGCAGCCAGTCGAAGTCTTCCTCGCTGTTCTCCGCGAAACTTCCGCCCAGGGCGACGCCGGCGTTGTTCACGAGGATGTCGGCCGGGGCGCCCTGGGCCTGAGCGACGGCGTCGGGCAGGGCCGCGGCGGCCGCGCGGTCGGCGACGTCCATGGGGTGAAGGGTGACGCGGCGGTCGCCGTCGCGCAGGGACGCGCGGGTTTCCTCCAGGCCTGCCTCGTCGATGTCGACCAGCGCCAGATGGGCGCCCCGCGCCCCGAGCCTTCGCGCGAGCGCCGCTCCGATGCCCGAGCCGGCGCCGGTGATCACCGCGACGGCGCCGCGGATGGGGAACTGAGGCATGCTCTCCTCCTCGCATCGCATGGGGCCGGAGGGGGAGGCGCGCGTCAAGCGCCGACATCGGCGCGCGCCCGGCCCCGCTTTGCGGCGGGCGATCCCGCGCTTGATACGCGGCGCGGCGCGGGTCAGGGTGGCCGGCAAGCTCGCCGCGAAGATCACGCGAAGAACCAGAGGGAGGAGGCGGACATGGCCGGTCGGCTGGACGGAAAGCGCGCCATCGTGACGGGCGCGGCCCAGGGCTTCGGGCTTGGGATCGCTCAAAGATTCGCCGCGGAAGGCGCCGCGGTGGCGATGCTCGACATCCAAAGCGAGGCGGTCAAGGCGGCGGCCGAGACGGTTCCGGGCGCGGTGGGGATCCATTGCGACGTCGCGGACGGCGCTTCGGTCCGGTCGGCCTGCGCGCGGGCCGAGGCGGAGATGGGCGGCGTCGACATCTGCGTCAACAACGCAGGTTGGTCCCACAAGAACAAGCCGGTGCTGGAGGTCGGCGAAGACGAGTTCGACAAGGTCTACGCCGTCAACGTCAAATCGATCTTCCACTTCGTCAACGAACTGGTGCCGTTGTTCCGCAAGGGCGGCGGCGGCAACATGCTCAACATCGGGTCGACCGCCGGCATCCGACCTCGGCCGGGGCTGAGCTGGTACAACTCCACCAAGGGCGCCGTGAACCTGCTCAGCCGCAGCCTCGCGGTGGAGCTGGCGCCGGAGAAGATCCGCGTGAACTGCCTGGCGCCGGTGGCGGGCGACACGCCGCTGCTGGCGACCTTCATGGGCGAGGACACGCCCGAAAAGCGCGCCGCCTTCATCGCCACGGTGCCGATGGGCCGGCTGTCGACGGCCGAGGACGTGGCCGCCGCGTCGGTGTTCCTGTGCTCGGACGAAGCGGAGTTCTTCACCGGCGTGGTGCTGGAGGTGGACGGCGGCCGCACGATCTGAGCCGCGCCTGGCGGCCTCGCCTCGGATCGCCTGAGCGGCCCGAGCCCGCGTCCGCCGGCGCGCCCGGCGGCGGCGCCTTCGCCTCAGCGATACGCCAGCACCTTCGCCTCAGCGATACGCCAGCACCTTCGCCTCAGCGATACACCAGCACCGGCGCCCGATTGGTCCGGATCATCTCCGTCGTCGTCGACCCGATCATCAGCGTGCGCAGCCGCGAATGCCCGTAGGCGCCCATGACCAGCAGGTCCGGCCCGCCCTCGTCGATCACCCGCCTGATCACCGCCGCCGTCTCGCCGGCTTCGGCATGGGTCTCCACCTCCAGCCCGCCGGCGCGCAGCTGGGAGGCCGCCGCCTCGATCAGCCGACGCCCCTCTCCGGCGGGATCGCCCGCATGCACCACCAGCCCCGACATCCCTTGCACGAGCGGCGAGCGGCTCAGCTCCTCCACCGCCCTGAGCGCGCTCGCCCGCCCGTCGAAGGCCAGCACGAAGCGCTTGGGCGGCGCCGAGAACTCCCGCGCCGCGATCAGCACCGGCTTCTTGGCGGCCCTCAGGATCCGCTCCAGGTTCGAGCCCAGATGCCCTTTGGCGAAATCCGCCGCCCCGCCGCGCTTGCCGAGCACGAAGAGGTCCGTCTCCCCCTCCCGATCCGCCAGGGCGTCGAGCAGGTCGCCGTTCCTCAGCAGCGTCTTGACGTCCGCCACGCCGACCTCGCGCAGCGCCGCCTCCGCCGCCTGCAGGTCCAGCCGCGCCTGCTGCTGGATCAGCCGCGCCCGCTGCGCGTCGAGCTCCGCCAGCTCCTCCAGAACCTTGCGCCGCGCGCCTGGCGCCAGGGCGCCGGAGCGGTCCTCCGATCCCGCCTCCCGCCGCCCGATCACCTGCAGCAGCAGGACCGACGCCTCCAGCCGCGCCGCCGCCCAGGCCGCGTAGCCCGCGGTGGAGGCCGAATAGATCGACCCGTCGATGCACGCCAGAACCCGCGCCATGGCTCCCTCCCCGCCCGCTCGGCAGTCCAAAGTCAGTGCGCCATAAGATCGTCCATCGCGCCGGGCTTGTCATGCACCGCGAGCTTGTCGACCATCGTCTCCGACGCGCGGTTGAGCCCGCGCAGCTCCACCTCCGCCCCTTCGCGCCGGAACTTCAGCACCACGGCGTCGAGCGCCGCGACGCTGCTCACGTCCCAGATATGCGCCCGGGTGAGATCGATCACGACCCGCTCCAACGCCTCCCGAAAGTCGAAGGCGGCTTGGAACTGATCGGCCGAGGCGAAGAACACCTGGCCCTCCACCACATAGGTCCGCGCCCGCCCGTCATCGGACAAGGACGACGTCACCCGGAAGATCTGAGCGATCTTGCCCGCGAAGAAGATCCCCGACAGCAGCACGCCGATCAGCACGCCGATGGCAAGATTGTGCGTCGCCAGAACCCCGATCACCGTCGCCGCCATGACGATGGAGGAGGACGTCGGATGCTCCCTCAGCTTGACGATCGACGCCCAGCTGAACGTCCCGATCGACACCATCACCATGACCGCCACCAAAGCCGCCATGGGGATCATCCCCACCCACTCGTCCAGGAAGACCACGAAGATCAGCAGCAGCACGCCCGCGGTGAAGCAGCTCAGCCGCCCGCGCCCGCCGGACTGCACGTTGATGATCGACTGACCGATCATGGCGCAGCCGGCCATGCCGCCGATGAAGCCCGTGCCGATATTGGCCAGCCCCTGGCCCACGCACTCGCGGTTGCGGTCGGACTTGGTGTCCGTCAGCTCGTCGACGATGGAGGCGGTCATCAGGCTCTCCAGCAGCCCCACCGCCGCAACGCCCGCCGCATAAGGCAGGATGATCCGCAGCGTCTCCAGCGTCAGGGGGATGTCGGGGATCAGGAAGATGGGCAGGGCGTCCGGCAGCTCCCCCATGTCGCCGACCGTGCGCAGGTCGAGGTTCCAGTAGAGCGCGATCCCGGTCACCACGACGATGCAGACCAGCGGCGCCGGGATCGCCTTGGTGGCCATCGGCAGCAGGTAGAGGATCGCCAGCCCTAACGCGATCAGCGGATAGGTCGCCATGGGCACGCCGATCATCTCCGGCACCTGGGCCATGAAGATCAGGATCGCCAGCGCGTTCACGAACCCGGTCAGCACGCTGCGGGACACGAACCGCATCGCCCGGTCCAGGCGCAGCAGCCCCGCGCCGACCTGCAGCACCCCGGCCAGAACCGTCGTCGCCAGCAGGTATTGCAGCCCATGGTCCCGCACCAGCGTCACCATCAGAACCGCAGTCGCCGCGGTGGCCGCCGAGATCATGCCCGGCCGCCCCCCTGCGATCGCCGTCACCACGGCGATCGAAAAGGACGCGAAAAGCCCGACCTTGGGGTCCACCCCGGCGATGATCGAGAACGCGATGGCCTCGGGGATCAGCGCCAGCGCCACCACCAGGCCGGCGAGCAGGTCGCCGCGCCAGTTGCCGATCCACTCGTTCCGCAGTCGGTTCCAGTCCAGCCGCACGCCGTCCCTCCGCAAGCCGAAGGCCCCGCGCGTCGCACGGGGCCTGCCGTCGAGCCGTCAGTTAGGGCCCGGCGCGGCGAAGTCCCGCGCCGGGCCGGATCGAGCGGCGTCCGTCAGAGGCTCACTCCGCCGCCCGCGGCAGATCGGCGACGAAGCCGCCATGGATCTTGGGCGAGGTGAGGCTCGCGCGGATCTCCGCCGGCATCGACGGCCAGCGCGCCTCGCAGCGATCCACCATGTGCCCCAGGGCGAACTTGCCGTTCACCGCATAGGTCGGAACCCAATCGGGCCGGTGCCAGACCGAGGACGGGTCGTCCCGCAGCAGCCGCCCGATCACGCCCGCGACCAAGGTCCCGCCGACCGGCCCAAGCTTGCCGCCGTGATGGTCGCCCTCCTGCAGGATGTAGTACCACAGGGGCACGTGGCTGAGCCCCTGCGTGGCGGCGTTGCGCGGGATGGCGTCCCCGAACCAATGCCGCGACAGCGCCTCCCCGCAGATCAGGCGAAAGCCGAGCCGATCCCGCACCAGGTTGCGCAGCGCCAGAGACTTCGCCTGAGCCTCGGTGAAGGCCGGCCGCCCCGTCGCCGGGTCCGCCGGCAGACCGCCATCGACGAAGGGCAGGGACAGCAGGTCCCCGTCCAGCGTCGGCCCCACCGGCCGCGCCTTCTGCGCCCGCGTCGGCGCCTCGGGCGTGTTGAAGAACAGCTTGAGATCGATGCGCAGGTCCTTCGGCCCGAACGCCTCCAGCGCCGGCAGCGCGCTCGACGTCCCGAAAAGCGACCGCTTGGCCCCGCCCCCGATGTCGAACTCCGTCAGCGCCGTGCCGTGGCCGAAGCGATAGGCCGCCACGGTGAACTCGGCCGGCATGTAGGGCGCCTTTTCGGGCCACTTGGCGTGGGGCCGCCCGGTCGCCCGCAGGCTCGACATCACGTCCGAGAGCACCCCCTCGTCCACGAACGCCGGCAAAAAATCCTCCAAGATGATCCGCTGATAATGCCAGCGCGTCAGCCTGATCGCCGCGGCCGAGGGGCTTTCGCCGGCCTCCTGGAACTCCCCCGTCCCCAGCTCCACGATGTCGTGCAGCAGCAGGTTGTAGAGCTTTATGAACTGCCCCTGGATCGCCGCGACCACCGCGTTTTCGTCGTTCCGAGGATCGCCGATGGCCGCCACCCCGTCCGGGTTCCGCGCCAGGTCCTGATCGTTCGCATGCGTGCCGAACAGCAGGTAATGCGGCGACCCGGAAGCATAGAGCAGCGGCGACGCCTCCGGCCCGCCCCCGAAGACGCAGTCCAGATCCAGCGTTGGCGTGCGCTGGTTCACCACCGCATCGACATTCGCCAGCTCCCCCAGGGCCGAGGTCGCGTCCAGCGTCACGTCATGGTCCAGGAACTGGCCGAAATAGGTCATCCCGGCCGAGGCGGGCCCCGCGCCGGCCGTGTCCTCCATGGACCGCGCGAGCGCATCCATCTCCGCCAGCGTCGCGGCGGGGTCGGCGACCGGCGCGACCTGATCGAACAAAAGGCCGATGCGCCGGTCGGTGATCGACGCCGCATGGCGGGAGGCCGCGTTCATCGCGGCGGTTCCGTGGTGGCAAGGCATGGGGATCCTCCTCAGGTCAAGCGCGAACGACGCCGGTCCCGGCAGCCCGTCCGCGTCACGTGAAGCGCCGGCCAGACCGGCAGGTCGGTCGAGATCGCCGGAAGCCGCCGGCGTCGGTGGTCCGACCGCCGGACCCTCCCGGCGGCGGCTCGGTCCGCCCCCTCGGGGCCGGACCGATCTCCTGCCGAGGCGGACCCTCAGGCCCGCCTCGCGCCTCAGACGATCACTCGAAGGCGAGCGTCTGGACGTCGGCGTTCAGCGCCGGCCAGTCCTGCACCGCGACCACCAGGTCATGGTCCGCCGGCAGGTTGACGTTGGCGAAGGTCCGGTTGACCGGCGCGTTGGTCCCGCTGTCGACCGTGAAGGCCCGCACCTCCACGTTCCGCGCCGCGCCGCGGTTGCCGATCCGCGCCACGCTCAGGTCCGGCGAGATGGTCACGTCCACCTCCGCCGCCGGCGCGCCCCCCGCGCCCTGCACCGCGATGGCCCGCGCCTCGGTCCCCACCTGACGCGCCAGGGTCATGGCGAAGGTCTTCGCCGCCGCCGGGGTGAAGCGCAGCTGCGTGCCGTCGGCGCTCGCCGCGAAGACGTCGGTCTGCCCGGTCTCCGTCGTCACCCCCTCCAGCGCCACCGAGCCGACGTCCGGCATCAGCGAGTGGTAGGCGTAGGTCCCGCTCCCCGTCCCGGTGATCCGCCGGGTCAGGGCCGTCGCCTCGGGCAGCATGTAGGCCCGGGGCAGCAGATAGCAGGGATGGCTGCCGGGGATCTCCGACAGGATCTGCCCGCCGAAATTGCCCGCCCGCAGACCGTTCTCGTCGGTGATCTGCAAGTCCGCCGGCGACAGCAGGAAGTCGAGCACGAAGCGCGTCAGCCCGAACGGCCCCGAGAACGGCAGGTCATGGTCCGCCAGGTGATAGGCCCCGTTGGTCATCATCCCCAGCGTCACCCCGTCGGCCGAGGAGAACTGCACCGAGGTCCCGCCGTTGAAGTACTCGTAATGCACCGCCCCGCCGCTGTCGAAGAACCGCACGCGGCATTCGGGGTTCTCGGGTCGGTTGCAGTCCCAGCAGAACATCTCGACGCCGTCGAGCGACGTGATCGTCGTCGCCCCGCCCGGCGCCAGCTGCGGCCCCGGATGCCCCGTCGGGTAGACGAACCGATAGGGCAGGATGCAGTGGCTGTCGCTGAGCCGGTCGAAATACCCCGCGTCCCAGGCCGCGCCCGAGGGGATGAAGAACAGCATCGGCGCGTTCTGCCGGTCGGTCCCGCGCAGGAA
>JBCCPD010000013.1:0-21531 GCA_039025075.1 Pseudomonadota bacterium
ACGGGATCGTCGCCTATCGGCGCGACGGCAAGACCCTCTACTATTCCATCGCGGACGAGCGGGCGCGTCGGCTGCTGTCGTCGCTCCACGACCTTTTCTGCGACGAGGCCTGATCCGGGGGGCCGGGCTCGGGGCCGGACCGCACGCCGAGCCGATCTCGACGCGGCGCGGCGGGTGCGGGTAGGCTGGCCGGCGACGCGACGGGCGCGCCCGACGCCCGCGCGAGGCCCGCCGGAGGATCCGCCATGAACATCCAGACCGCCGCCATCGCCGCCGTGTCGGACGGCGTCTTCATCGACAACGCCTGGCGCCCGGCGCTGAGCGGCGAGACCTTGGACGTGATCGCGCCCGGGGACGGGCTGCCCTTCACAGCCATCGCCTCGGGCGGCGCGGAGGACATCGACGCGGCCGTCGCCGCCGCCCGCCGCGCCGTCGACGGCGCATGGGGCGCCATGACCGCGTACGACCGAGGCCGGCTGATGGACCGCTGGGCCTCGGCGATCGAAGCGGAGGCCGACGCGCTGACCGCCGTCGAAAGCCGGGACGCCGGCAAGCCGCTGAGCCAGGCGCGCAACGACGTGACGGCGCTGATCCGCTACCTGCGCTTTTATGCGGGCGCCGCGGACAAGCTGCATGGCGAGGCGATCCCCACCCTCGACGGCGTTCTGGCGGTGGCCGAGCGCGTGCCCTTCGGCGTGACCGGCCACATCATCCCCTGGAACTATCCGGTGCAGATGTTCGGGCGCAGCGTCGGCGGCGCGCTCGCGGCGGGCAACGCCGCGGTGCTCAAGCCGGCGGAGGATGCGTGCCTGAGCCTGCTGCGCCTGGCGGAGCTGGCGGCGGAGGCCGGCTTTCCGCCCGGCGCGCTCAACGTCGTGCCGGGGCTGGGCGCGACGGCGGGGGCGGCGCTGGCGGCGCATCCCGGCGTCGACTTCATCTCCTTCACCGGCTCTCCCGAGACCGGGGCGCGGGTGCAGCAGGCGGCTGCGGCGCACCATGCCGGATGCACGTTGGAGCTGGGCGGCAAGAGCCCGCAGGTCATTTTTTCGGATGCCGATCTGGATACTGCGATCCCGGTGGTGCTGAACGCCATCGTGCAGAACGGCGGGCAGACCTGCTCGGCCGGCGCGAGGGCTCTGGTGGAGGCTTCGGCGCTGCCGGAGGTGCAGGCGCGGCTGGTCGAGGGGTTTTCCAAGCTCCGCGCCGGGCCGTCGGATGCGGACCTCGATCTCGGGCCGCTGATCAACGCCAAGCAGAAGCAGCGGGTGGAGCGGTTCTGCGCCCAGGCCGCCGCCGACGGCATCCCTCTGCTGGCCGAGGGCCGGGTCGCGCCGGAAGCGCCGGAGAGCGGGCACTACGTGGCGCCTAGGCTCTACGGGCCCGTGCCGCGAGACCATGCACTGGCCCGCGAGGAAGTGTTCGGCCCGGTCCTGTCGCTGATCCCGTTCGAGGACGAGGCGGACGCGGTGCGGCTCGCCAACGGCACCGATTACGGGCTGGTGGCGGGGGTCTGGACGACCGATGCGGCGCGGGCGTTGCGGGTCGCTCGAAAAATCCGCGCGGGCCAGGTCTTCGTCAACGCCTACGGCGCCGGCGGCGGCATCGAGCTGCCCTTCGGCGGCATGGGCAAATCCGGCCATGGGCGCGAGAAGGGTTTCGAGGGGCTCAAGGAGTTCACCACGCTCCGCACGCTGGTGATCAAGCACGGCTGAGGACCGGGCGCCTCGAAGCGCGAAGCGCGAGGCCGGGCGAGGGGGCTCGACGCCCCCGAGCCCGGCACGCCGCGGAACGGCGGGGGCTAGGCGCCGGGTCGGGCGCGTGATCAGGCTCTGGGGATCACCGCCCAGGCGGCGAGCCAGCCGGCGACGAAGCCGCCCAGATGCGTCTCCCACGCCAGCATGCCCTGCATGGCGACGCCGAGGATCACGTTGATCGCCACCAGGCCTAGGATCGAGGTGAAGAAGGGCTTGAGGCTGCCCCGTTCCGGCCGCCGGGTGATGAAGGCGAACTCGGCGTATTTCAGCACCCCGATCAGGCCGAAGACCACGCCTGAGGCGCCGACCATGGGAAACTCCGCGTCCGCCAGAAACCCGTAGGTCAACGACCCGCCCAGGGCCGTGATCGCGAAGAACAGCGCAAAGAGCGGCGCGCCGAAGATGCGCAGCACCACCAGGCCGAGCCCCAGGAAGGCCGCCGTGTTGAGCGCCAGATGCGTCATGCCCCCGTGCAGAAAGGCGTAGGTCAGCGGCGTCCAGGCCACCTGCGGCGGCGCCCGGCGGCCCGAGAGCCAGGCGTCGAACCACGGGTCCATGAAGCCGAACTCGCGATAGGCCGTCCAGCGCATGTCCGGCGGCAGAATGCCGATGTCGGAGGCCTGCAGAACCAGCTCGACCGCGATGAAGACCGACGCGAAGGCGAAGGCCACGACGCGGTGATGCGCCTCGATCGCCGGCAGGGGGGGAAACTGGAACATCCATCCTCCGAAGGCCCGGACCGCCCGTCCGGGCCGCCCGCTTGACCCGCCGCGCGGCGGGGACGCATAAGACCCGCGCCGCAGGGCGAGGCGCGATGGCGCGCGCCGACCCGAGCGCACGACAGGAGAGCCGTCCATGACCCTCGACGAGGCCCCCGGCGCCGGCGGAGCCGCCGCCGCGACGACGCACAAGCGCCGCGTGTTCTCGGGCGTTCAGCCCACGGGGAACCTGCATCTGGGCAACTACCTGGGCGCCGTCAAGCGCTTCGTTCAGATGCAGGAGGAGGAGGCGGGCGAGACAATCTACTGCATGGTCGACCTGCATGCGATCACCAACGTCCTGCCCGAGCCGGGGGAGCTGGAGCGCGCGACGCGCGAGCTCGCCGCCGCCTTCATCGCCTGCGGGCTGGATCCGACGAAGTCGATCCTCTTCAACCAAAGCCAGGTGAGGGCGCATGCGGAACTGGCGTGGATCTTCAACTGCGTGGCCCGGATGGGCTGGCTGAACCGCATGACGCAGTTCAAGGACAAGGCCGGCAAGAACCGGGAGAACGCCTCGGTAGGCCTCTTCGCCTATCCCACGCTCATGGCCGCGGACATTCTGGCCTACCACGCCACCCACGTGCCGGTGGGGGAGGATCAGAAACAGCATCTTGAGCTGACCCGCGACATCGCGATCAAGTTCAATCACGACTACGACGCCGAGGGGTTCTTTCCCATCACCGAGCCGGTGATCCAGGGCGAGGCCACGCGGGTGATGAGCCTGCGGGACGGCAGCAAGAAAATGTCGAAGTCCGACGCCTCGGACATGTCGCGCATCAACCTGACCGACGACGCCGACGCGGTGGCCCAGAAGATCCGCAAGGCCAAGACGGACCCCGAGCCCTTGCCGGAGACCGTCGAGGGGCTCGAAGCGCGGCCCGAAGCGCGCAACCTCGTCGGCATCTACGCCGCGCTTTCGGACGCGACGGCGGCGGGCGTGCTGGCCGAGTGGGGCGGCAAGCAGTTTTCGGCGTTCAAGCCGGCGCTGGCGGATCTGGCGGTGGAGGTGATGGCGCCGATCGCCAAGCGAATGGCCGAGCTGAACGCCGATCCCGGCCATATCGACGCGGTGCTGGGCGACGGGGCCGAGCGGGCGGCGGAGATCGCCGATCCGATCCTGGATGAGACCTATCGGCGGGTGGGGCTTTTGCGCTCCCGCCGCTGACGGGTCCTCAGCGGTCGTCGAGGCCGGGGAGCGGCAGGTTCTCCAGATCCTCCAGCAGCGGACCGTCGAGCGGGCCGGGCGACTCGTCCGACGGAACGACGATGACGTCGTCGAACCGGACGACGTCGAGCCCGAGCGCCGCATCGACGAGGTCGAAAAGCGCGTGCCAGCCTCCTTCGGGCCCGGAGGCGGCGGCGACCAAGGCCAGCAGGCCGTGCGCGCCCGCCCAGATCGCCAGAAGCGCCGCGCCGGCGAAGGCGGTGAGGTAGAGGGCGACGAGCAGGCGCGAGGCGGGCTCGGCGGCCTCGCCGCCCTGCTCCGGCTCCTGCGCCAGGAAGGCGACGCGGGCGGCGAAAGGCGGGCGCAAGGCGGCGAGGGCGAAGACGGCGAGGAAAAGGTGCAGCGCCGTGGGCAGGAGGGTGGAGGCGAGCATGACCGTCATCACCAGTCCCATGCCCTGCCACGGCGCATCCGCCGCCGCCGCGTAGATCTCGAAAAACGGCTCCGACCGCATCGCGTCCAGAATCGCGGCGAGGGCGGCGGTCAGCCCGAAGAGGCACAGGCAGGCCAGAGCGATGTCGACCGCCGCATGCGCCAGCAGCGCGCCGGCGCGGGCGGCGGGATGGGCGAGGCGGGCGTCCCGTTCCAACCGCCCGATCAGCCAGCGGCTGGCGGCGAGCGAGGGCAGATCGAACGCCGCGTTGAGCGCCGGCAGCGCCGCGACGGCGGCGAGCGCGCCTATCGCGGCCGTAGCGAACGCGCCCGCACCGACCGCGACGACCCCTGCGGCGGCGAACAGCGCGATGCCGAGAAGCGCCGTCGCGGCGACCGCCAGCGCGACGCGCAGGTCGGCGCTCAACGCGGAGGCCGCCGCGATCCCTGCGAGAGGCGCCAACAGGAACAGGGCGTCCGCCTGACGCTCCAATGGCCACGCCAGGAAAGCGAAATCGAACCCCAGCAGAAGCGCCAAGATGGCCGCCGACAGCGCCGCGCCGCCGACCAGGGGAGAGAACCGGCGAAGCGCCGCCCCTGAGACGACGGCGGACGCCAACGCCAGGGCGAACAGCGCGACCAGGTCCGGCCTCCGCGGCACATCCAGAAGCGTCTGCATCTGAGTGGCCTGGAGGATCGCGAACATCAGCGCGTAGACGACCGCCAGCAGGAAGCAGCGGGCCGCCGCGCGCAGGCTCAGGGGCGGTCCGAAGAAGCCTTCCAGCCGCCGCTCCAACGCCGCCAAAGCCCGCGCATAGGCCACGGTCCAGCCGCCCGCATAGAGCCAGCGCCGCAGCCGCGCCCGCCAGATCGGTCCCTGCAGCGCCAGGGTGAAGACGCCCAGGATCATCGGCAGCGCCAGCAGGATCGCGCGCAGCGCCGGATCGCCGGCGATGCCGAAGCCCAGGATCCGCACGCCCTGCCCGTCCATGCCTGGGCCTTTCCTCCACGCGACCGCGGCCCGACGGCGCCTCAGATCCGCGCGTCCGTCAAGCCGGGCCGCGCTTGCGCCGCGCGGCGAGCGTCTTCATGCTTCGGCGGTCCCAAGCCGCGGCGGAGGTCCGCGATGCGCAAGTTCCTCGTCGTCGTGGACGAGACGCCCGAATGCATGAACGCCATCCGCTTCGCCGCGCGGCGCGCGCAGAAGACCGGGGGCGGGCTGCAGATGCTGTTCGTCATCCAGCCCGAGGAGTTCCAGCACTGGGTGGGCGTCGGAGAGATCATGCGCTGGGAGAAGCGCGAGGCGGCCGAGGCGCGCTTCAAGGAGGCCGCCGCGCTGCTGGAGCAGAACGTCGGCATCACCCCTGAATTCGTGATCCGGGAGGGCGACCCCATCGAAGAGGTGCTGGCCCAGGTGCGCGACGATCCGGAGGTCGGCGTGCTGGTTCTGGGCGCGGGCACGGAGGGCGGACCGGGCCCTTTGGTCAGTCATCTGGTGGGCAAGCTGGCCGGCGATCTGCCGGTTCCCGTGACGGTGGTGCCGGGCGGGCTGAGCCGCGATCAGGTCATCGCCCTGGCCTGAAGCGGCGCGGACCCGCCGCCGCGGTTTGGAACCATTCTTGATTTGGAGGGCGCGCCGGTCCATCTGTCGTGGAAACCGGAGGCCATCCATGTTCATTCAGACCGAGTCGACCCCGAACCCCGCCACGCTGAAGTTCCTGCCCGGCGAGCCTGTGATGAGCGCCGGCACCGCCGACTTCCCCAACCGCGACGCATCGGAGCATTCGCCCCTCGCCGCGCGCATCTTTTCGGTCGAGGGCGTCGCCGGCGTGTTCCTTGGGGCCGACTTCATCACCGTCACCAAGACCGACGCGGTGGACTGGGCGCATATGAAGCCCGGCGTTCTGGGCGCGGTGCTGGAGCACTATCAGTCCGGCGATCCGGTGATCGCGGGCGAGGCCGGCGCCGTCGGCCATGCGGAGCATGACGGCCCCGACGGCGCGGTGGTCGGCCAGATCAAGGAGCTTCTGGACACGCGCGTGCGCCCCGCCGTGGCCCAGGACGGCGGCGACATCACCTTCCACGGTTTCGACCGCGGCGTGGTCTATCTGCACATGCAGGGGGCCTGCGCGGGCTGCCCGTCCTCGACCATGACGTTGAAGATGGGCATCGAGAACCTGCTGCGGCACTACATCCCCGAGGTGACCGAGGTGCGCCCTGTCGGCGTTCAGATCTGACGGCGACGGGCCGGGCGCGTCCGGCGCGATCCTGACGCTCGACACGTCGGCCGCGCGCTGCGCGGCCGCGGTGTTCCTGGCGGAGGGCGTCGGCGCCGTCCCGACAGCCTTGGCGCTGCGCGACGAGCCGATGGCGCGGGGCCAGGCCGAATGGCTCGCCCCGATGATCGCGGAGGTGCTGGCCGAGGCCGGTCTTTCCGCGCCGCAGCTTCGGGGCATCGTCGTCTGCACCGGTCCGGGCAACTTCACCGGGCTCAGGATCGCCGTCGCGGCGGCGCGCGGGCTGGCTCTGGGCGCCGGTCGCCCAGCCGTGGGCGTGCCCCGGCTGGAGGCCCTGGCGGCGGCGCGGACGGGGCGCGGGGTCGCTTCGGCCGCGGCGACGCGCGGACGTCTCTACCTGCAGCGGTTCGAAACCCGCGAGGGGATCCCCGCGCCGACGTCGGACCTGACGGCGATCGACGTGGCGGAGGCGGCGGAGACGCCGCTCGCGGAGGCGGAGTGGGTCGTCGGACCGCTCGGCCGCGTTTTGAGACGGGACGCAGACGCGTCGGACATCGCGCCGCTGGAGGCTTTGGCGCGGCTGGGGGCGATCGCGCTGACCCGCGCGGAACCGGCGCGTCCGGCCCCGATCTATCTGCGGCCCCCCGACGCGGCGCCGCCGGCGGCGGGGCCTCCGCCGCGCCTGAGCGCATGACGCCGGAGCAGACGCGGCGCGCGGCTCGGCTTCACGCCGAGGCGTTCGCTCCGCTGTCCCGCGGCTGGTCGGCGGAGGAGTTCGCGACCCTCGCCGCGGCGCCTCTGACGCGCGTGTGGCTGGAGCGCCAGGCCCTGCTTGCGGCGCGCTTGGGCCCGGCGGAGGCGGAGCTGCTGACCCTGGCCGTCGCCCCCGCCGCGCGGCGCGCCGGCCGGGCCAAGGCGCTGCTCGCCGCATTCGAAGCCGCCGCGGCGGACCATGCGCAAGAAGCGTTTCTCGAAGTCGCCGAGGACAATGCGCCGGCGCTGACGCTCTACACGCAAGCCGGTTGGATCGAAGCAGGACGTAGGCCGGGCTACTACCGGCGGGCGAGCAGTCGAATCGACGCGTTGATCTTCCGGAAAGTTTTGTGACCCGCGCCGAAGCAGCTCACGCGATATTTCGTCGTACTGGGGCGAGTAGGGTTGACCAAGTATCGACCAACCGGCTATCCGCTGGCGCAAAGAAAACAAAAAAGAGCATGATCAAGGTTCATCCAAGAGGCGGCCCCAGGGATGCCGCCGCGACCAAGGTGAACGCAAGCACAGGTGACCTCATGGAAGAAAATAACGTGATCGACAAGTCGGAGATTCTGGCTCTGACCTCCGACATCGTGTCCTCGCACGTGTCCAACAATCCCGTCTCTCCGGCCGATCTGACCGGCGTCATCGAGTCGGTTTTCGCCAAGCTCTCCGAATTGGCCGAAGACGCGCCGGAGCCGGTGGTGGAGCTGACGCCGGCGGTGCCGATCAAGAAATCTATCACCGACGAGCACATCGTCTGCCTCGAGGACGGGAAGAAGCTGAAGATGCTCAAGCGGCATCTGAAGACCGCCTACGACATGACGCCCGAGGAGTATCGTCAGAAGTGGGGGCTGTCGCCGGACTATCCGATGGTCGCCCCGGCCTACGCCCGCAAGCGGCAGGAGCTGGCCAAGCAGATCGGTCTCGGACGCAAGCCCAAGTCGTAAGGCGCGGCGGGCCTCGGTTCCCCCGGGGCGCGCCAGCCCGCGCCTCCGGGCGGGCTCGGGCCGTCAGGCCGGCGGCGCCGTTGCGCGGCGGGCCGACCTTCGGTATCGCCAAGGTGGCGTGGCGGGGACGTCCCTCGCCGCGCCGTCGTCGTTTCGAGCCCCGGGAGAGCGCGCCAATGGCCAAGAAGCTGTTCGTGAAGACCTACGGCTGCCAGATGAACGTTTACGATTCCGAGCGCATGGCCGGGGTCATGGTGGCCGAGGGCTATGAGACGGCGGAGCGGCCCGAGGACGCGGACCTGATCCTGCTGAACACGTGCCACATCCGCGAAAAGGCGGCCGAGAAGGTCTATTCCGAGCTGGGGCGCCTGAAGCCGCTGAAAGCGGAGAACCCGGATCTGAGGATCGGCGTGACCGGCTGCGTGGCCCAGGCGGAGGGCGACGAGATCCTGCGCCGCCAGCCGGCCGTGGACTTCGCCGTGGGCCCGCAGGCCTATCACCGTCTGCCGAAGCTGGTGCGCGAGGGCGGCGTCGACGTCGACTTCCCCGAAGAGGACAAGTTCGAGCGGATGCCGCGGGCCCCGCGCAAGCGCGCCCCGGCGGCGTTCCTGACCGTGCAGGAGGGCTGCGACAAGTTCTGCGCCTTCTGCGTGGTGCCCTACACGCGCGGCGCCGAAGTCTCCCGCCCCGCGGCGCAGGTGCTGCAGGAGGCGCGGGCGCTCGTGGACCAGGGCGTGCGGGAGATCACGCTGCTGGGCCAGAACGTCAACGCCTATCATGGCGACGGCGGCGGCGAGGCTTGGAGCCTGGCGCGCCTGATCCGGGCGCTGGCGGAGATCGAGGGGCTCGCCCGCATCCGCTACACCACCTCCCACCCCAACGACATGGGCGACGACCTGATCGAAGCCCATGCCGAGGCGCCCCAGCTGATGCCCTACCTGCATCTGCCGGTGCAGGCGGGCTCCGACCGGGTGCTCAAGGCCATGAACCGGCGGCACACGGCCGAAAGCTATGTTCGGCTGATCGAACGGATCCGCGCGGCGCGGCCCGACATCGCCCTGTCGGGGGACTTCATCGTCGGCTTTCCGGGCGAAACGGATGCGGACTTCGAGGACACGCTGCGTCTGGTGCGGGAGGTCCGCTATGCCTCCGCCTACTCGTTCAAGTATTCGGCGAGGCCGGGCACGCCGGCGGCGGGGGCCGAGAATTTGGTTCCCGCGGAGGTCGCGTCCGAGCGGCTCGCACGGCTGCAGGCCTTGCTGGCCGAGCAGCAGGCGGCCTTCCAGGCCTCCATGGTCGGCCGGCGGCTGCCGGTTCTGATCGAAAAGCCGGGCCGGATGGAGGGTCAGATGGTCGGCCGCTCCCCCTGGCTGCAGGCGGTGCACGTGACGGCGCGGCCCGATCGGGTCGGGGAGATCGTGGAGGTGGACATCGCCGAGGCGGGACCGAACTCCCTGGCCGGCCGCCTGGCGGCCTGAGCGGCGCGCGGGTGAGCGGACGAGCGGTCTTCGTCAGGGGCTCGTCCGGCATCGGCTTCGCCGCGGCCAAGGCGCTGACGGCACGGGGTTCGGCTGGGCTGGGCCCGGGTCGGTGATCGCTTTGCGGTCGGAATCGGGTCTCGAGCGGGCCTTGGCGGAGCTGCCGAGGACGAACCCCTTCATGTCCGGGCATGCGCTGGACATGGACGGCGGGCGCATGTGGCCTCAGGGAGGCCTCCGGCGGCGGCCGCGCGGCGCGACGGATGGGAGCGCGCTCCGCAGCGAAGGGCCCAGGGCCGCGCGAAGAAGGACTACTCCGCCGCCGTCTTGGCGGAGAGGAGCGGCAGGCGGGCTTCGAAGCGGGCCCCGCTCCGGGACGGGAGGCCGCCTTCGGTCAGCACCAGGTCGCCGCCGAAACGGCGCATGATCTCCCGGCTGATGGCGAGGCCGAGGCCGGCGCCGCCGGCATCGGTGCGATCCCAGCCGCGGGAGAATTTCTCGAAGATCCGCTCCCGGTCCCGGGGCGCGACGCCGGGGCCGTTGTCTTCGACGGCGAAGACGACGGCCCCGGCGCGCAGCTCCGCCCGGGCGCGGACCTCGGGCGCGTCGGCGTCGTTGTACTTCACGGCGTTCGACAGGAGGTTGATGAAGACCTGGGCCAGCCGGTCCGGCTCGGCCAGCGCCACGGCCGCCTCGGGCATCGGCCCGACCTCCAGCCGCACGCCCGCGTCATGGGCCACGCCGCGGACGGTCTCCAGCGCGCCGCGAAACGCCTCCACCGCGTCGGTGGGCGCGAGCGGCAGCTCCACCTCGCCGCGCTCCAGCAGGTTGAGGTTGAGGATCTGGTCCAGAAGGCGCGTCAAGCGCCGGCTTTCTTCATGGATGATGCCCAGAAAGCGCTGCGCGTCCACGGAGCCGAGGTCCCGCGTCTCCAAGAGGATCTCGGAAAAGCTGCGCACCGCGGTCATGGGCGTGCGCAGCTCATGGCTGACCTGGCTCAAAAAATCGTCCTTGCGGGCGTCGAGCTCGCGCAGACGGGCGTTGGCTTCGCGCAGCTGTGCGGCGGCGGCTTCGAGCTGGCGGGATTTGCGCTCCACCTCCGCCGAATACTCCATCAGCTGCACCGTCTCGTCGGCGATGCGCATCAGCTCGGGCAGGGAGATCGTCTCGCCCCCCGCCGCCTTGGTGACCATGGCGTGGGCGGAGGCGGCGCCGATGGAGCCGGCGAGCTCGCGTTCGAGGCGGTTGACGAAACGGTCGTCGGGAACGGGCGGCCCGTCGCGGCCCTGCTGCAGAGCGGCGTCGCGAAACAGGGCGCGGGCCGGGTCGGCGCCCAGGATGCGCCGCGCCAGGACGAACAGGTCCTCGGCGGCGGGAGACCGGCGCACGACCCCGGCGGCGTCCGCCTCGTCGGTGCGGAACGCGTCCACGAACAGGGCCGACTGCAGCCATTCCAAGGGCTTGGGCGTTTCGATCAGGGAGCCGAGGACCAGCAGGCCGACATTGACGCTCAGGCTCCAGAACACCGAATGGACCAGCGGATCGAGCCAGTCTAGCCCCAGCAGCGCTTCGGGGCGCAGCAGCGCGAGGCCGAAGGGGCCGAGCTCCAGCACCGAAGCGGGCAGCCCCGCGGCGGGCAGCAGCAGCGTCCAGGCCCAGATCAGCGCCCCTCCGCCGAGCCCCAGCAGCGCGCCCAGCCGCGTGGCCGACCGCCAATAGAGCCCGGCCAGCATCGGCGGCAGGAACTGCGCCACGCCGGCGAAGGCGATCAGGCCGATGGCCGAGAGGGCCGACGACCCTTCCGCGATCTGATGATACGCGAAGCCGAGGCCCATCAGCCCGAGGATCGAGGCGCGCCGCCCCGCCAGGATGATGCGCCGCACGTCGCCCGACCCGGCCTGCGCGCCGGAGCGCAGGGCCAGGACCGCCGGCGTGACGATATGGTTGGAGATCATGGTGGACAGCGCGATGCAGGCCACGATGACCATCGACGTGGCCGAGGAGAAGCCGCCCAGGAACGCAAGCACCGCCAGCCCCTCCGCCCCTTGGGTCAAGGGCAGGGAGAGCACGAACATGTCCGGATCGGCCCCCGGCGGCAGCCAGGCGAGACCCGCGGCGGCGATGGGAAGAATCGCCAGGCACAGGATCAGCAGATAGGCGGGGAACAGCCAGGCGGCGGTGGCCAGATGCCGCTCATCGGTGTTCTCGACCACCGTGACCTGGAACTGGCGCGGCAGGCACAGGATGGCGGCGGCGGCGAGGAAGGTGATCACCGCCCAGCGCGGGCCGAAGACCGTCTCCAGCTGCAGCAGCTCCGGCGTCAGGTCCGACAGGGCCGGCGTCAGGCCGCCATAGAGGGAGAAGGTCACCCAGGCCCCCACCGCCACGAGGGCCAGAAGCTTCACCAGCGCCTCGACGGCGATGGCGGCGACGACGCCCAGATGCCGCTCGTTCGCGTCGACGCTGCGGGTGCCGAAGCCGATGGTGAAGGCGGCGAGGCCGAGCGCGGCCCAGAAGGCGGCGGAACGGGCGTCGGCCCCGGCGACGACCGCGTAGGAGGTGCTCACCGCCTTGAGCTGCAGGGCGATGTAGGGGGTGCAGGCGAGGGTCGCGATCAGCGTGGCGAGCACCGCGAGGGTCGGCGATTTGCCGTAGCGGGCGCTGAGCAGGTCGGCGATGGAGGTGATGCGCTGGGCGCGGCCGATGCGCACCAGCTTGCGCAGGATCCAGAACCAGCCGGCGAAGACCAGGACCGGGCCCAGATAGATCGCCACGAATTCGAGCCCGCCGCGCACCGCCGCGCCGACGGCGCCGTAGAAGGTCCACGAGGTGCAGTAGACCGAGATCGACAGGGTGTAGACCCAGGGCGAGCTGAGCCAGCCGACGCTGGGATCGGACGCGGCCGCGCGGCGCTCCGCCCAGAAGGCCACGCCGAAGAGCATCGCGACGTAGAGGGCGCAGACCGCGAGGAGAACGTCCGGCGAGAGCATTCAGAGCGGCTCGTCGCGGCCCGAAAGGCTTCGGGCCAGCCGGCGAGTGATCAGGATCAGGCCGAGCCAGACCGCCAGCAGGAACGCCAGGATCGACGGGGCGCCGAAGGTGCGGCCGTCATGGGCGAAGACGCCGATGAAGGGCGGCATCAGGGCGAAAAGGGCGAGAAGCGGCAGAACCGCCGCGGCGGCCTCGGCCCGGCGACGGCGCAGGAACCGCGGCTGCGGGGCGCCGCGGGCGTTCGGCGCCGTCTCGGCTGCCGCCCGGGGCGGCGGCGCGGCGCCGATCTCCGGCTCGCTCGTCAGGCCGGAGCCCGCCGCGGGGTCAGCGTCAGGGTTCGGCGAAGCGGCGCACATGCTCGACCACGTCGCGGTTCGAAAACGGCTTGGTGATGAAGGCGTCGGCTCCGGCGGCGAGCGCTGTGCGCCGGTCCTGCTCCTGACCTTTGGCGGTGAGCACGATCACCGGCAGGGCCGCGGCGCGCGGATCGGCCCGCAGGCGGCGCAGCAGGTCGAAGCCGTTGAGGCGCGGCAGCATCACGTCGAGGATCAGCACGTCCGGAGGCGCGGCGTCGAGGCTGTCCCAGGCGGCCTCTCCATCGGCGGCGTCGGCGACGTCGTAGCCTTCCCGGCTGAGGATGAAGCGCAAGGACTCCACGATGTGCGGCTCGTCCTCGGCGATCAACACGCGCTTGGCGGTCATCGGCGTCTCCCCTGGGGCCGCGAGGCCCGCACGCGCCGCGTTCATGCGCGGCGCTTGATGTTTGGCATAAACCTATTGGCTTTGTTCCATGAGGCAAAGACGCGATTGCCGGCGGACGGCAAGCCTTTGGGCGCGCGCGGGCCGTCGGAGCCGCCGCTGGACGCGCCGGACCAGTTCCGGCGTGCGGAGGCCGCGCGGACGACCATCCGCCTCGCCCCCGTGCCGCCCGCGCAAGACGCGAAGGCCCGCGCCGACGAAAACAGCGCGCGCGTCGCGGCCGGCGCAGGGGCTGCATCGCGGACCGCGGCAGGCCGAGCGCGGGCGCTTCGCTGCGCGCAAAGAGAGTTCCAGGTCCGGCCGGCTCGGCATCCTTGTCGTGCGGAAGCGGAGGGGTCTGCGGGGCCGAGGCCCGCGATCCCTTGCAGACGTTTGCACAGAGGATCGGGCTCAACCGGGTCGCTGGCGCCCTTGGAGGCATTGCGGCGACGCGGCCTTCGCGGCGTCCGGCGTCCAGCGTCCGGCGTCCGGCGTCCGGCGTCCGGCGTCCGGCGTCCGGCGTCCAGCGTCCGGCGTCCGGCGTCCGGCGTCCGGCGTCGAGGCCATACTCCTCAAGGGTTTCGGAGTCGAGGCCGCCGTTTTCGCAGTCCCCTGCCTGAAATCGGCCATCGTCGCGGCGAGCGGCGCGGACCAGGTCGTCTTTGCAGCGACCCGCGTCCGAGCGACGAAATTCGCGGCGAGCAGCACCCACGCGGCGGAGCTGGCCGCGATCACGGTCGAGTCGGCGGCACAGAGGGCGACGCGCGTCGCGGCGGAGAGCCGCGCGGCGGTCAGCGAAGAACCGCAGACCTTCGCGGCGGTCAGCGAAGAACCGCAGACCCTCGCCTCCGTTGGCGTGGAGGCCGAGAGCCTCGCAGCGGCCCGCGTCGCGCCAGCCCTCTTCGTGGAGACCCGCGTCCAAGCGGCCGTCGTCGAGCCTTCGACGCCGCGACGTTCCGCACGCCGTCTCGATCAGTCGTTCCGCGTAGCTCCTCTGGCGCGCGCCGAGCGCGTCAGGTCTTCATGGGCGTGCGGCGGCATGCGGCGCGCCGCCGCTTGGGGGCGCGCCGCCGCGGTTCAGAGGCTCAGACGGGCTCGCCGGCCACCTTCTTGGCCTCGTCGGGCGTCGCCGCCCAGTTCTGACCGGCGGCGACCATGCAGGCCACGCCGGTGGGCCGGGTGATCAGGATGGTCCAGCTGCCGCTTTCGGACGACGCGAAGACCTCGACGATCGAAGAGCCGCGCTGCAGGCCGAAGCCCTGACGGGTTTCGCCGAACTCGACCTCCAGCCGCTGCACGAGCTTGTCGCGCTGCCCGCAGACGGTTGGTCCGCCAGGGACCTGAGCCTCGACGGGCGTGGCGAAGACCGCCGCCGAGAGCAGACCGCCGAGCAGAGCGGAGGCGGCCAGGCGGCGGGGCGTCGTATCCATGCGTTCAACCATGTGATCGGCCTTTCGGTCGCGCGCCGGGAGAACCGCCCGTCTGCGGACCGGAGAGCGCCGGGCCGCCGCCCGTTCCGGGCGCGCCTGGGGTTCTCAGGACAAGCGATCGGGCGACCGACGCCGGAGGGCCGACGTCTGAGGCGGCTTGATCGGACAAGGCTGCCCCCGGCCCGCTACGATAAGGTTAACGCAGCGGCGCCTTCCATCTAACCCTCTGCAAAAACGAATTTTTCACCCGCCCGCAGGCACGCCCGGAACCCACACGTATCCCTCAGGGTCCAGCAGATATGATTCGCGCAGGCCATGCGGCTTGTCCAAAGCGCCGGCGAGAACCGGGGTTCCGGCGGCCCTTGCCCGCGCCTCGGCCGCATCCGGGTCGAGGCCGTAGATCCGCAGCTCCGCCCCCGCGCCGCGCGCCTCCGTCCCCTGCACGGCGCCGGTCATGGGATGGTTGCGATAGGCCCAGTCGGAATGGGCGAACCAGGTGCTGGGGCCCCGGCGCAGGATGGCGAAATGGTCCTCCCAATACAGAACCTGCGCCTCCAGCACCTCGGCCTGCCAGCGCAGGGCCGGCTCCAGCGCCGCATAGAGCAGATTGACGCCCAGGCCGGCGGGGATGGCGGCTCCGTAGGCCATGGGGTTCGGCCGGCGCTCTCCCTTGGGAGGCAGGGTCATGCGGGCGCCCTCCACGATCGCTTTCTTTCGCCGCCGCGTTGCACCGCGACATGATCTTGCGGAGCCGCGGTCAAGCCGCTAGGGCCACCGCGATCCCGCGGACCGCCCGTCAGTCTTCGCCGAAATCAGGAGCGTCGCCAATGCCCAGCCCGTCCCGTCCCCGCCGGTCCGCCCTCTACATGCCCGGGTCGAAGGCGCGGGCGCTGGAGAAGGCGCGCGCCCTGCCGGCCGACGCGCTGATCCTGGACCTCGAGGACGCGGTCGGCCCGACGGAGAAGGCGGCGGCCCGCGGCAGGGTCGCCGAGGCGGTGATGGCCGGCGGCTTCGGTAGGCGGGAGGTGACGATCCGCATCAACGGGCTCGACACCGATTGGGGCGCGGCGGATCTGGAGGCGGCGGCCGAGGCCGCGCCGGACGCGGTGGTGATCCCCAAGGTCTCGGGTCCCGAGGACGTGATCGAGGTTCTGCGCCGGCTGGACGCCGCCGGCGCGCCGGACCGGGTGCAGGTCTGGGCGATGATGGAGACCCCCTTGGGCGTGCTGAACGCGCGGGAGATCGCGGCCGCCCATCCGAGGCTGACCTGCCTGGTGATGGGCACCAACGACCTGGTCAAGGAGCTGGGGGCCGAGCCGTCGGAAGGCCGGGCCGAGGTGATGACCTCTCTGTCGCTCTGCCTGTTGGCGGCGCGGGCCAACGGTCTGGCCATCCTCGACGGGGTCTACAACGCCTATCAGGACGAGGCCGGGCTGGAGGCCTCGTGCCGGCAGGGACGGGGCCTCGGCTTCGACGGCAAGACCCTGATCCACCCGGCGCAGCTGGCCGCGACGAACCGGGTCTTCGCCCCCAGCGACGAAGATCTGGCGCTGGCCCGCCGGCAGGTCGCGGCCTTCGAGGAGACGCGGGCCAAGGGCGAGGCGGTGGCCGTCGTGGACGGCCGCATCGTGGAGAACCTGCACGTGGAGACGGCGAAGGCGCTGATCGCCAAGGCCGAGATGATCGCGGCGCTGGAGGACGCGGCGGCCTGACGCCCGGCGCCTCCGTCCGGCCGCCAGGCCGCCCAGCTCCGGGGCGGAGGGCCGTCGCGTCTGGCGAAAAAGGGCCTGGAAGGGCATGGTCCGCCGCAGCCAGCCCGCGACGCACGCCCGACGGAGCCCGCCATGACCCTCCTCATCCTCGGTCTGATCCTGTGGTGGACGACCCACCTGCTGCCGACGGTCGGCAAGAGCCTGCGCGACGGGGTCGCCGCGCGGCTGGGCGACGGGCCCTACAAAGGGATCTACTCGCTGCTGAGCCTCGCGGCGATGGTGATGATGGCGCGCGGCTACCGCGCGGCGGAGTTCGCCGACCTCTGGTACCCGCCGACCTGGGGCGTGCATGTCAACAACCTGCTGATGGTCCTGGCGATAGGCCTGTTCGGGGCCGCGAGCTCCAAGGGCAACGCCAAGCGCTACGTGCGCCACCCGCAGCTGCTGAGCGTCGTGGTCTGGGCGGCCGCGCATTTGCTGGTGAACGGGGATCAGGCCTCGGTCGTTCTCTTCGGCGGCGTGGGCCTATGGGCTCTGGTCGCGATCTTCGCCACCAATGCGCGGGACGGCGCTTGGGTGAAGCCGGCCCCGGCGCCCCGCCGAAAGGACTGGCTTCTGGCCGCCATCACCCTCGTCGTGTTCGTCGTCGTGTCCTTCATCCACGACTGGCTCGGCGTCTGGCCGTTCCCGCTGTGATCGGCGGGGCCCGGCGCTCGGGCGCAGGGCCCCGGTGCCTAGGTCGTCGCGGCCCCCGGGGCAGGGGCTGCGTGATCGCAGGGCGCGCGGCGACGTCCCGCCTTGCCCGGTCCCGCGCCGATCTTTAGGCCTCCGCGGAGGATCCCAGGGGACCAAGAGGCAGGACATGACGGCGGCCAAGACCACTCCCGGCAACTTCTTCGAGGATTTCGCGGTCGGGCAGGTTCTGCGCCATGCCACACCCCGCACGCTGACCGACGGCGACCGGGCGCTCTACACCGCGCTCTACCCCACGCGCTTCGCCCTGCCGTCGTCCGACGACTTCGCTCGGGCCTGCGGGCTGCCGCGCGCGCCGCTGGAGGATCTGATCGGCTTCCACGTGGCCTTCGGCAAGACCGTGCCGGACGTCAGCCTCAACGCCGTCGCCAATCTCGGCTATGCGGAGTGCCGGTTCCTCCGCCCGCTGTTTCCAGGCGACACGCTCTCGACCTCGTCGGAGGTGATCGGCCTGAGGGAGCTGTCGAACGGCAAGGCCGGCGTGGTCTGGGTGCGCTCCACCGCGGCCCTGGCGGACGGAGCCCCGGCGCTGGAGTGGACGCGCTGGGTCATGGTGCGCAAGCGCGACCCCGACGCGCCGGCGCCCGAGCCGGTCGTGCCGGAGCTCGCCCCGGCCGTCGCGGCGGCGGATCTGGTCGTGCCGGAGGGGCTGGACTTCTCCGCCTACGACTTCGCCGCGGCGGGGGAGCGCTGGCGGATGTCCGATTACGCGCCCGGCGAGGTGATCGCGCATGTGGACGGCGTCACCGTCGAGGAGGCCGAGCACATGATGGCGACGCGCCTGTGGCAGAACACCGCCAAGGTGCATTTCAACGTGCAGGCGCGCGAGGATGGGCGGCGGCTGATCTACGGCGGCCACGTCATCTCCCTGGCCCGGGCGCTCAGCTTCAACGGGCTCGCCAACGCCCAAGTCATCGCGGCGATCAACGGCGGCGTCCACGCGGTGCCCTGCTTCGCGGGCGACACCGTCTACGCCTGGTCGGAGGTGATCGAGACGGCGGAGACCTCCGCCCCCGGCGTCGGCGCGATCCGGCTGCGCCTGATCGCCTCGACCTCGCCCGAGCCGGGTCCGACCCAGGGCGAGGACGGCAAGCCGGCGCCCGGCATCCTGCTGGATCTGGACCTTTGGGCGCTCGGCCCGGCCTGAGAGAAGGTTTCCATTTGCCACGGCGGCCTCGCCGGTTAACCTTGCGACAGGTCACGGCAGGTCGCGGCGGGAGGTCGAGCCATGCGGCGTTTCCTCAGGCGTCTCGCCCTCGCGGCGCCGATGTCGATCGCGTCGGCCGGGCTCGCCGGCGCCTCCGAAGGCGAGGCCGAGGACGGCTGGTGGCGGCCCGCGTCGTACGACGCGCTCTGCGGCGGCGAGTGCCGCGCGACGGGCTTCGTCGGGCGGTTCCTCGACACCAACATGACCGACGTCTTCCTGCCCATCGATCCGGACTTCGCGCCGCCCTGGCAGTGGCGCATGCCGGCCGACCACATCGTCTCCGGCGCCCTGTCGCGCCGTCTGGGGTCCTTCGGCGGCGTGCTGGACCTCGAAGCCGAAGTCGGGCTCGGCCAGAGGATCGGGGAGCCGGCGACGGAGGTCTGGGGCGCGCTCTACGCTCGCTGGACCGAGTTCCCCTGGAACGACGCCGTGCGCACCAGCATCGCCATCTCCACCGGCCTGAACTACGCCAGCCGCGTCACCCCGCGGGAGCGGGAGCGGTCCGCCGGCCCCGAGGAAAGCGAGCTGATGCACTACCTGTCGCCGGAGATCACCCTCGCCCCCGCCTCGTGGGAGCGGACGGACCTGGTGCTGCGCTTCCACCACCGCTCGGGCGGCGGTCAGATCTGGGGCGACGGGTTCCTCTTCAACGGCGCTTCGGAAGGCGCGCAGTACCTCAAGATCGGGATTCGCCGCGCGTTTTGAGCCGGCGCGGGCCTGTGATCACAAGTCAACAGGCGTGATCACAGCGCGACCCGCGTGATCACATCGCGGCCCGCCGGCCTGCGCAAAAGCGCCGCAGCGGGCCCGAAACCGAGGCCTTTCCGGCCTCTACGCCCTTGGACGCGCTTTCTCATGGGCTCCGGCGGCGCTATGGCTGATCCTGCATGCAGTGGCGGGCCGCAACTCGCCCCGACCGCCGCCCGACCGAATGGAGGTCACGAATGGCCGATGTGAACCGGGGCGACCGCCCTCTGTCCCCGCATCTGGACATCTACAAGCCGCAATGGACGTGGGTGCCCTCCATCACCCATCGCATCACCGGCTGCGGACTGGCCGCGGGCGCGCTGCTGCTGGTGGCCTGGCTGCTCGGCGCCTCGGTCGGCGGGGCGTACTTCGGCTGGATCGACTGGATCGCGTCGAGCTGGGCGGGCCTTCTGGTCTGGTTCGGCAGCACCTGGGCGCTGACGTACCACGCCTTCAACGGCGTGCGGCATCTGATCTGGGACTCGGGCGCGATGTTCGAGATCAAGAAGGTGGAGGCGTCGGCCAAGGCCATCGCCGGCGGGTCGATCCTCGCCACCCTTCTGATCTGGATCGCGATCCTGGCGTTCTAGGGGCGGGAGGAAAGAGGCGATGAGCTTCAAGACCGACTATTCGCGCGTCGCCGGGCTGGGATCGGCCAAGGAGGGGGTCAAGCATTGGTGGGAGATGAAGCTCACCTCCATCGCCCTGATCCCGCTGTCGATCTTCGCGCTGGCCCCGTTGAGCGGCATGATCGGCTCCGGCGACGCGGCCGTCGTGGCGGAGGTCTACGCCGCGCCGTGGAACGCGGTGATGATGATCCTGTTCCTGGCCGTGACGTTCCGTCACTTGCAGCAGGGCATACAGGTAGTGATCGAGGACTATGTACATGATGCGCGCTGGCGGACGCTTTCGCTGGTGCTGAACAGCCTGTTCTGCGCCTTCGTCGGCATGAGCGGGGTGTTCGCGGTGCTGAAGATCGCCTTCTCGGGCTGAGCCTGGACGCCAGGCGCGAGACAAGGAGAGACGCAATGGCAGCCTATGATTTCATCGACCACACCTATGACGTCGTGGTGATCGGAGCCGGCGGCTCCGGCCTGCGCGCGACGCTCGGCATGGCGGAACAGGGGCTGAAGACCGCCTGCGTCACCAAGGTGTTCCCGACGCGCTCCCACACTGTGGCGGCGCAGGGCGG
Source organism: Pseudomonadota bacterium (assembly GCA_039025075.1). Lineage (GTDB taxonomy): Bacteria > Pseudomonadota > Alphaproteobacteria > Rhodobacterales > Rhodobacteraceae > Albimonas. The sequence goes on from JBCCPD010000013.1 coordinate 20,301, forward strand.
CATCGCGGCCTCCCTGGGCAACATGGGCCCGGACCATTGGCAGTGGCACATGTACGACACGGTGAAGGGGTCCGACTGGCTCGGCGACACCGACGCCATGGAATACCTGGCGCGCGAAGCGCCGAAGGCCGTCTACGAGCTGGAGCATTACGGCGTTCCCTTCAGCCGGACGGAGAAGGGGCAGATCTACCAGCGCCCCTTCGGCGGCCACACCACCGAGTTCGGCGAAGGCCCGCCGGTGCAGCGCACCTGCGCCGCCGCGGACCGGACGGGCCACGCGATCCTCCATACGCTCTACGGCCAGTCCCTCAAGAACAACGCCGAGTTCTTCATAGAGCATTTCGGCATCGACCTGATCATGACCGAGGACGGCGCCTGCCAGGGCGTCGTGACCTGGGAGCTCGAGACCGGGCGCATGCACCGCTTCAACGCCAAGATGGTGGTGCTGGCGACGGGCGGCTACGGCCGCTCCTACTTCTCGGCGACCTCCGCCCATACCTGCACCGGCGACGGCGGCGGCATGGTCGCGCGCCAGGGCCTGCCGCTGCAGGACATGGAGTTTGTGCAGTTCCACCCCACCGGCATCTACGGCTCCGGCTGCCTCATCACGGAAGGCGCGCGGGGCGAGGGCGGCTACCTCACCAATTCCGAGGGCGAGCGGTTCATGGAGCGCTATGCGCCCACCTACAAGGACCTCGCCTCCCGCGACGTCGTCTCCCGCTGCATGACTATGGAGATCCGCGAAGGCCGCGGCGTCGGCAAGGACGGCGACCACATCCACCTGCACCTCAACCACCTGCCGCCCGAGGTGCTGGCCGAGCGCCTCCCCGGCATCTCCGAAAGCGCCCGCATCTTCGCCGGCGTGGACCTGACCAAGGAGCCGATCCCGGTGCTCCCCACCGTCCACTACAACATGGGCGGCGTGCCGACGAACTACTGGGGCGAGGTGCTCGACCCGACGCCCGAGGACCCGGACCGCGTGGTCCCCGGCCTGATGGCCGTGGGCGAGGCCGGCTGCGCCTCGGTCCACGGCGCCAACCGCCTCGGTTCCAACTCGTTGATCGACCTCGTCGTCTTCGGCCGCGCCGCGGCGATCAAGGCCGGCAAGGTGGTGGACCGCGAAAGCTCCAACCGCCCGCTGAACGCCGCGTCGGTGGACCGGGCCATGGACCGCTTCGACCGCATCCGCAACGCCGAGGGCTCCACCCCCACGGCCGAGCTGCGCCTCGAC
>JBCCPD010000014.1:0-21104 GCA_039025075.1 Pseudomonadota bacterium
CGGTGATGATGCCCATGTAGACGGCGAAGTCGGTCTGCAGCATCTCCAGCGGGCCGAGGCCGATCAGGCCGAGGGCCGAGTTGATGAACCCCGTCGGGGCCATGAGGCCGATCAGGGCGTACATGCGCAGAAGAAAGCTGGTCCAGAACGGCAGGATCACCAGCATCAGCAGGACGACGCGGTAGCGGGATCGGGCGATGACGAGCGCCATGGGGTAGGCGATCAGAAGGCACGCGAGGGTCGCGGCGCCGGCCATCCAGATCGAGCTCAGATAGGCGGAGAGGTAGAGCGGGTCCTCGAGCAGGAAGGCGTAGTTGCCGAAGTTGAGGGTGATGGTGAGGAAGCCGTCGGCCCAGTCGAAGAGCGAGGAGAAGGGCGGGCGGGCGATCAGCGCCTCGGCGAAGCTGACGCGCAGAACGACGAGGAAGGGCAGCAGGAAGAAGACGCCGAGCCAGAGCATCGGCGCGCCGGCCACGAGCGTGCGGCCGTGGTGGGAGAGCCAGGCGATCACGGGCGCGCCCAGGCCGAGGCGGGCGCTCCCGCCCGTCGGCTTCGCCGGCTGCGCCGCCGCGCCTCCCGTTGGGCTAGCGGGCGGCCCTCGGGGGCATCGAGCCCCCTCGGTCCGCGGCCGGCCGAGGCCGGCCTGGCGCTCAGCCTTTCCTGAGGCGCGAGGGGTCGACGGTCGCCACGCTCACTCAGGGTCAGGAGAGGCTCGGTGGTCGCCCAAAGCGGGGCCGGCGAAGCCCGGCCGCGGTCAGAGAGGGCTCGATGCCCCCGAGGGCCGCTCGCGACGGAGGCCGTGGGGCGCGGGATCATGAGGTCAGCGCCACGCCGGCCTCGGGGGGCCAGCTGATCCAGACGCGGTCCTTCCAGGTGGGGGCGGCGTCGTCGTGGCGGTCGCGGTTGGCGACCGTGGCGCGGACGCGATGGCCGGAGGCGAGCGCGATGCGGTAGTGGCTGAGGCCGCCCATGTAGGCGATGTCCTCGACCACGCCCTCCGCGCCGCCGCCGAGATGGGGGCCGATCTCGCCGTTCGGGGCCTCGCGCGACAGGCGGAGCTTTTCGGGACGGACGGCGAGCCAGAGGGTCTGCCCCTCCTGACAGCTCATGCCGTGATGGACGAAAAGGTCGCCCTCGACGGCGGGACACCTGAGGCGCACGTGGTCGGCCTCGTCCTCGGTCACCACGCCCTCGAAGAGATTCACGGAGCCGACGAACTCGGCGATGAAGCGGTTGCGGGGGTACTCGTAGAGTTCGCGGGGCGGAGCGACCTGGATGAGGCGGCCCTGGTCCATGACGCCGATCCGGTCGCCCAGGGTCATCGCCTCCTCCTGGTCGTGGGTGACCACGATGAAGGCGGCGCCGACCTGCTCCTGAATGTCCTGCAGCTCGAACTGGGTTTTCTCCCGCAGTTTTTTGTCCAGAGCGCTCAGGGGTTCGTCGAGCAGCAGCGCCTTGGGTCGCTTGGCGAGGGCGCGGGCGAGGGCCACGCGCTGGCGCTGCCCGCCGGAGAGCTGGTCGGGCCGGCGCTTGGCGTAGGGTTCGAGCTTGGTGAGGGCCAGCATCTCGGCGACGCGGGTCGCTCGGTCGGCCTTGGGCATGCCGTCCTGGCGCAGGCCGTAGTCGATGTTCCGCTCCACGCTCATGTGCGGGAAGAGCGCGTAGGACTGGAACATCATGTTGACCGGCCGATCCCAGGGGGGGACCGAAGTCATGTCCTGGCCGTCGATCTCGATGCGGCCGCCGTCGGGGGTCTCGAAACCCGCCAGCATGCGCAGGAGGGTCGACTTCCCCGAGCCTGAGCCGCCGAGGAGGCAGAAGATCTCCCCGGCGCGGACCTCGAGGCTGAGGCCGTCGACGGCGCGGATGCCGGCGAAGCTCTTGACGACGTCCTCGATGCGGATGAAGGCGCGGGGGTCCGCGCCCGCGCCTTCGCTCATGGTCACCGACCGGTCTTGATCTCGGTCCACAGGCGGTTGAGCACGCGGTCCTCCCGCGGGCCGTAGACGACGGCGGGGAACAGCTTGTCCTTCACGTCCTGCGGCGGGAAGATCGCCGGATCGGCGGTGATCTCGGGATCGACCATCTCCAGCGACGCGGTGTTGGCGTTGGCGTACCAGACGTAGTTGGTGATGCCGGCGGTCACCTCGGGGCGCATCAGATAATCGAGGAAGAGATGCGCGTTCTCCGGGTGCGGGGCGTCGGCGGGAATGCCCATCATGTCGAACCACGTCATCGTGCCCTCTACGGGGATGACGTAGTCGACGGTCACGCCGTTGTCGGCCTCCGCCGCGCGGTCGCGGGCGATGAAGACGTCGCCAGACCAGCCGACGGAGACGCAGACGTCGCCGTTGGCCAGGTCGTTCACGTATTGGGAGGAGTGGAAGTAGCGGATGTGCGGACGCACCGCCATGATCGCCTCGGCCGCCGCCTCGAAATCCTCGGTCGCCTTGGAGGTCGGGTCGCGGCCGATGGCGTTGAGGACCGGGCCCATCACCTCGGCGGCGCTGTCGAGCCAGGTGATCCCGCAATCGGCGAGCTTGGCGGCGATCTCGGGGTCGAGCACGAGGTCCCAGCTGCGCGGGATCTCCTCGCCGAGGCGTTCGGCGACCATCTCGACGTTGATGCCGATGCCGGTGGTGCCCCACATGTAGATGACGCCGTGCTCGTTGCCCGGATCGTTGGCGGCCACCGTCTCCATCATCGCGGGGTCGAGATTGGCGAGGTTGGGCAGCTTCGCCTTGTCCAGCGGCATGAAGACGCCGGCCTGGATCTGGCGCGCCATGAAGGTGGCGGAGGGCACCACGAGGTCGTAGCCGGACGAACCGGCGAGCAGCTTGGCTTCCAGCACCTCGTTGGAGTCGAAGACGTCGTAGGTCACGTCGATGCCGGTCTCGGCCTCGAAGTTGGCGATGGTGTCCTCGGCGATGTAGTCGGACCAGTTGTAGATGAAGAGCTGCTTGGGCTCTTCCGCCTGGGCCGCGACGGCGGAGAGGACGAGCGCGACGGCGGTCGACGCCGCGGACGGTCGGCGGGTGAAGGTCATGGTTGGCTTCCCTGTCGTCTTGAGGGGGTCCGGATGCATCGCCCGAACCGTTCATGGCCGGACGCTAGCGCCCATTCGCTTCGCAGCGCAACACGCGCGTCGCGGGGCGCGGCGTCAATAGCCTTTGAAGCTCTCCACATACCAAAGGGAGTAGCCGGTTTCGCGATCCGAATGGGTGGCGAAGGCGCCCTGTCCCAAGGGCTCGGCGGTGTCGAAGAGGGCGGCGATGCGGCGGGCCTCGACCGCGCTTTCGACGGCGAGGACCATGGGTCGGGGGTCGCCCTGGCTGAGGCGGCTGCGGAACTCGACGTGGTTGTTGGCGACGGGGTCGGGGGAGAAGACGGCGACGTCCTCGAAGGTGAGGCCGCCGTAGAACTGGCATTCGGAGAGGCGACGTCGGTCGTTGCTCAGGAGGACCTCGGCTCCTTCGGATTCCATGGCGTTGAGGGCGAGCTCGCAGAACGGGCCGCCGATGCGCATCTTTTTGAAGGGGTCCGGGGTGCGCGGCAGATCCGTGGCCCAGACCGCGTAAACGCCGCCGAGCGCCCAGAGGGCGGCGAATAGCGCGGCGCCGGAATAGGCGTGGGCCCTCGCCCAACGGGCGCCGCGGGACAGGAGCCAGCGGGCGGCGAGGATGGCGCCGGCGACGTAGGCGGGGGCGGCCCAGTTGGCGTTGGCCCCGGCGAGCAGGGCCTGGAGGCTCATGGCGGCGAGGAGGGGGAGGCAGGACCAGACGAGGAGGCGGTCTCGCCAACCGCCGTGGCGGCTCGCGGACCAGAGCGCGGTCAGGAGGGCGATGAGGGCGACGGGACCGAAGACGCCGAGCTGGGCGCCCCAGAACTCGGCGAGGTCGACGGGGTCGATGCGAGTTCCCGAGGCGCCGACCTCGGAGTTCTCGCCCAGGTGCAGGATGGTGACGAAGCCGTTGGCGGTCTGCCAGATCAGGTTGGGCGCCAGCATGACCACGCCGCAGGCGAGCGCGACCAGCGCGCCGCGGCGGCGCGAGGCGGGTGACGGCAGGTCCTCGCGGCTGAAGAAGGCGTAGCCGAGGGCGCCGAGCGGCAGGGCCACGGCGGTGTACTTGGCAAGCATGCCCAGGCCCACGGCGGCGCCGGCGAGGGCCCACCAGCCGTAGGGCTCGGCGGTCTTCTTGGTCGGCTTGACCTCCATGGCGCGCATTAGGGCGTAGAGGCCGACGGACCAGCCCACCATCATCACCGGATCGGTGGTCATCAGGTGCGACGAAAGGCTGACCCCTGGCGCGGCGGAGTAGACCAGGGCGGACCAGAAACCGAGGCGAGCCCCGCCCATGCGCTCGGCGAGCAGGAAGATCATGGCCCCGATCAGCAGATGCGCCACGGGGGAGAAGGCGCGCAGACCGAAGAGGCCGCTTCCGAGCCACTCGGTGGTCGCTAGGATCGTCCAGCCGACCAGCGGCGGTTTGGAGTAGTGGCCGAACGTCCGCTCCTGCCCATAGGCCCAATACTGAGCCTCGTCGAAATGGACAGGGATCAGGGTCCAGGCGTTGAGGAACAGGCGCGCAGCGCAAAGCGCCAGAAGGAGCAGCGCGGCGCGGCGGCGCCAGAGAGCCGTTTCGGCCGCCTTGCTCAGCTTCTTGCCGCCGCGTTGCGAAGTCTTCGCCGGGGAGGGCGCGTCCTTCGCCATGGCCGGGAGCTCAGCCGTTGCTCGAGGTCGCGGTCACGTCCGGGAAGCGCTCGGGCGGAAGGGGGAAGACCGCGGCTGCGACGACGGCCGCCAGCGCGCACAGAAGGAACCCGTAAAGAAGCCCTTTCAGCATGACCGTTCCGTTCCCCGATCCTCGCCGTGACCCGAGCCGCCGCCTTGACGTGCGGCGGCGCTTCACCTCTCTATAGCCGCGGCCGGGCCGGGCAGGCCAGCCCGTCGCTCGGCGCATCGCCCGCCGCGCCTGCGACCATGGCCGATGCGCCGGGGTCGGCGTCGGGGGCCCGGAGACCTCCCATGCTTTTGATCATCGACAACTACGACAGCTTCACCTTCAACCTCGTGCATTATCTGGGGGAACTGGGCGCGAAGACCCAAGTGGTGCGCAACGACGCGCTGACCGCGACCGAGGCGATGGCGCTTGGCGCGCAGGCCGTGGTGCTGTCGCCCGGCCCTTGCGATCCGGACCGGGCGGGCATCTGCCTCGACATGGTCTTGGCCTGCGCCTCCGCCCGCGTGCCGCTTCTTGGGGTGTGCTTGGGGCACCAGACGCTGGGCCAGTCGATGGGCGGACGCGTGGTGCGGGCGGGCGCAATCGTTCATGGCAAGACCTCTCCGATCCGCCACGGCGGCGCTGGCCTTTTCGAGGCGGTGTCGAACCCGGTCGAATGCACCCGCTACCATTCGCTGATCGTCGAGCGGGAGAACCTTCCAGACTGCCTCGAGGTCACGGCGGAGCTGGACGACGGCACGATCATGGGCCTGCAGCACAAGACGCTGCCGCTTCTCGGGGTGCAGTTTCATCCCGAGTCGATCGCGACGCAGGACGGCAAGGCGCTGCTGGCGAATTTTCTGAAGCTCGCCGGCATGAACGTCCGCGCGCTTTCTCCGGAGGCGGCGTGATGTCGGATGCGCTCAAGCCACTCATTTCGAAGGCGGCGGAGGGGCCGCTTTCGGCGGCGGAGGCGGAGACGGCGTTCGACGCTTTGATGTCGGGCGAGGCGACGCCCGCGCAGATCGGCGGCTTCCTCATGGCTTTGAGGACCCGCGGAGAGGTCGTGGACGAATACGCCGCCGCCGCCGCGGTTATGCGCGCTAAGATGAGCCGCGTGAACGCGCCGGACGACGTGATGGACATCGTCGGCACCGGGGGGGACGGCAAGGGCACGCTCAACATCTCGACGGCGACGGCCTTCGTGGTGGCAGGCTGCGGCGTCACGGTGGCCAAGCATGGCAACCGCAACCTGTCTTCCAAGTCCGGCACCGCTGACGCGCTGGCGGCGGTGGGGGTCAACGTGATGGTCGCCGCGCCGGTGGTGGAGGCCGCGCTGGCCGAGGCCGGCATCGCCTTCATGATGGCCCCCATGCACCATCCGGCGATGCGCTACGTGGGACCTGCGAGGGCGGAGCTGGGCGCGCGAACGATCTTCAACATCCTAGGGCCGCTGACCAATCCTGCCGGCGCGCGGCGGCAGCTGACGGGAGCATTCTCCGCCGAGCTGATCCGTCCGATGGCCGAGACGCTGACCCGTTTGGGAACCGAGCGCGCCTGGCTCGTGCACGGATCGGACGGCACCGACGAGATCTCGATCGCCGGAACCACGGCGGCGGTCGAGACCTTGGGCGGGCAGCTTCGCAGCTTCGAGATCCATCCTGAAGACGCCGGCCTGCCGGTGCATCCGTTCGAAGCCATTCTGGGCGGCGAGCCCGCTGCCAATGCCGCGGCTTTGAAGACGCTGCTCGCCGGCGAGCGTTCCGCCTACCGCGACGCGGTCCTGCTGAACGCGTCGGCCGCTCTGGTGATCGCCGAGGCGGCCCCAGACCTGAAAGAGGGCGTCGCGCGGGCCGAAGCGTCGATCGATTCGGGCGCGGCGGCCGCTCGGCTCGAGGCGCTGGCGCGCGTCACGGCTGCGGCGGCCTGAGCGCTCAGGCGCCCGGCGTCGTACCGGCGGCTTCCAAAGCCAGACAAGCCGCGCTACCTACCGGTCATGACAGACGTGCTCGACCGCATCCGCGATTACAAGCTTCAGGAGATCGATGCAGCCAAGCGCGCTCGGCCGCTGGCGGAGGTGGAGGCTGCCGCCGCGGACCAGCCGTCGCCACGAGGCTTCGTCGACGCGCTCCGCGCCAAAGCGGAGACCGGGGACTGGGCATTGATCGCCGAGATCAAGAAGGCCAGCCCGTCGAAGGGCCTGATCCGCGCCGACTTCGATCCGCCGGGGTTGGCGCGCGCCTATGAGGCCGGAGGCGCGGCCTGCCTCTCGGTGTTGACGGACTGGCCGTCGTTCCAGGGCTCGCCGGACTTTCTGAAAGCGGTTCGCACGGCCGCAGCCCTGCCGTGCTTGCGCAAAGACTTCCTCTACGATCCCTATCAGGCGGCGGAGGCTCGCGCTTGGGGCGCGGACTGCATCCTGATCATCCTCGCCGCCGTCTCAGACGCCCAGGCGCAGGAACTGGAAGACGCGGCGATCAGGCTAGGCATGGACGCGCTGGTCGAAGTGCACGACGCCGACGAGATGGCGCGGGCCCATGGGCTGCGGTCCCGCCTGATCGGGATCAACAACCGTGACCTGCGAAGCTTCGAGACCCGGCTGGAGACGACGGAGGCTCTGGCGGGAAACGCGCCGGATGATGCGCTTCTTGTGTCCGAGTCAGGGCTCTTCGCGCCGACGGATCTTGCGCGGATGCACTCGGCCGGCGCGCAGGCGTTTCTGATCGGGGAAAGCCTGATGCGGCAGGACGACGTCGCCTCCGCGACTCGGGCCATGCTGACCCAGCCGCGGCTCGAGGCGTCGGCCTCGTGAGCGGCCTGACGCATTTCGACGAGGCTGGCGAGGCGCACATGGTCGACGTGTCGGCGAAGGCGGAGACGGACCGCATGGCGACCGCCCGCGGCGCCGTGGTCATGGCGCCGGAGACGCTCGGCTTGATCGCAGCGGGCGAGGCCGACAAAGGCGACGTGCTCGCCGTCGCGCGCCTCGCTGGGATCATGGCGGCCAAGAAGACCGCGGATCTCGTGCCGCTTTGCCATCCGCTGCCGATCTCCAAGGTCTCGGTGACCCTTTGGTGCGACCCAGACGCCTCCAGCGTCGAAATCGAGGCTACGGTCAAGACCACCGGGCGGACCGGCGTGGAGATGGAGGCGCTGACCGCGGTCTCCGTCGCGCAGCTGACGGTCTATGACATGGTCAAGGCGGTGGATCGCGGCATGCGCCTCGACAACGGGCGGGTGACCTTCAAGGACGGCGGCAAGTCGGGCCGGTGGGAGGCGGAGTGAGCGGGCCGAGCGCCGCGCCGCTGCTGTCCGTCGACGAGGCGCTGGCTCGGATCCTCGCGCTCATGACGCCGACCTCGACCGAAAGCGTGCCGTTGCTTCAGGCGGCGGGACGCGTGCTGGCGGCGCCGGCCGCGGCGCAGCGCACGCAGCCGCCCTTCGCGGCCTCCGCCATGGACGGCTACGCTGTCCTCGGGGTCGAGGCGCGGCCGGGCGCGCAGTTTCGGGTGATCGGGGAAGCGCAGGCTGGACGCCGTTTCGACGGCGGAATCGCCGCGGGGGAGACGGTGCGGATCTTCACCGGGGCGCCTCTTCCCGCGGGGGCCGACCGTGTGGTGATCCAAGAGGACGCGGCACGGGACGGAGGGGTCATCACCCTGCGCGAGGCGCTGGATTCGCAGACCTATGTCAGGCCCGCCGGCACGGACTTTCTCCAAGGAGACCGGCTGGAGGCCCCGCGTCGGCTGTCGCCGCAGGACGTGGCCTTGCTGGCGGCCATGAACCTGCCGCGGATCGAGACGCGGCGACGTCCGTCAGTGGCGCTGATCCCGACCGGCGATGAGCTCGTCGAGCCGGGCGAAACGCCCGGACCAGACCAGATCGTAAGCTCCAACGCCTATGGGCTCGCAGGTCTGCTGGCCGCTCAAGGCGCCGAGCCGCACCTTCTTCCGATCGCCCGCGACGACGCAGAAAGCCTGCGCCGAGCATTCGACGCGGCGCAGAACGCTGATCTGATCGTCACGCTTGGCGGGGCTTCGGTCGGCGACCATGACCTCGTGCGGCATGTGGCGGGCGAGGAAGGCCTTTCGCTGGACTTCTACCGGGTCGCGATGAGGCCGGGAAAGCCGCTGATGGCCGGGCGGCTTCACGGAACGCCCATGGTGGGCCTGCCGGGAAACCCGGTTTCCGCCATCGTCTGCGGGCACGTGTTCCTGCGGCCGGCGGTCGACGCGCTGCTGGGGTTGCCGGCCGGTCCTCTGCCACGCGAGACCGCGCGCCTTTCCGAGCCGATCGGGGCGAATGGACCGCGCGAGCACTACGCGCGCGCCGTGTTGCGCGAAGGCGCGGCCGGCGAGACGTTGGTGCAGGTCGCGGCGCGGCAGGACAGCAGCCTCCTTTCCGTTCTGTCACAGGCGCAAGCGCTTTGCATTCTACCGCCCAACTTGCCCGCTCAGGCGGCCGGGGCTGAGGTCTCAATTATTCGCATGTGACGCATTCACACGACCAAAACAGGAACCCTTTGACACAAAGCGCGAACACTTATAGAACATGGTCCCAAGCTGATGGAAGTGCGCGGCATCGAAGCCGCCTCGCCGAGGAGGGACCTCCATGCTCACCAAGAAGCAGCTCGATCTGCTGAAGTTCATCCATGATCGGGTGCAGCGGGACGGCGTTTCGCCCTCCTTCGACGAGATGAAGGAAGCTTTGGATCTCCGGTCCAAGTCGGGGATCCACAGGTTGATAACCGCGCTCGAGGAGCGCGGCTTCATTCGGCGCCTCGCCCATAGGGCGCGGGCGATCGAGATCGTCAAGCTGCCGGAGAGCATGGGCGGAGAACCATCGTCCGCACGACCCGGCTTCAAACCGCGGGTGGTCGAAGGCGGCTTGGGCGCGACCCGGCCTCCTGCGGCTCATGACCCCGTCGCTGCGCTCGGCGAGGTGTCGACGGTGCCTCTTATGGGGCGCATCGCCGCCGGCACGCCGATAAGCGCCATCCAGAACCGCGAGCGGGAGATCGGGGTTCCGACCGGCATGCTCGGCCGAGGACGCGAGCATTACGCGCTTCACGTGAAGGGCGACTCGATGATCGACGCCGGCATTCATGACGGCGACATGGTGGTGATCGAACGGCAGGACGCGGCCTCCGACGGGGATATAGTCGTGGCGCTCGTAGAGGATGAGGAGGCGACGCTGAAGCGTCTGCGTCGACGCGGAGAGTCAGTGGCGTTGGAGGCGGCGAACCCAGCCTACGAAACGCGCGTCTACCGCGCCGATCAGGTGTCTATCCAAGGTCGGCTCGTCGGGCTGATCCGCAGCTACTAACGCGATGCTAGCCGCCTGGGACGGCGCCTGAGCCACGGGCCCATCTTCGGCCCGCGGAGGCTGGCCCGGCGGCCACGATCTCGATGTCATCTCCGCTAGGGCTCGCCGACAAGGCGCCCATGGCGTCGAGTTGCGGGCGGCCCAGGACGCGGCAGGGCGCGTCGGGATCCGGCCGATCGATCGAATAGGCGATGACCAGCGTGCGCGGCGCGCAGACATCATTCAAAGCCCGCGCCGCGCCGCGGCCGCGCAGAAGCACGACGCGCCAACCATTGGAAAGCTCCGCCCAAGCGACGCGCCCTTCGCGAACCAAGCCGGGCCGCCGTGCGGCGTCCGCCTGCTCGACCGCATCGCCGTCGTTCTCGAGCCAGCTGCGCACGACGAAGCCCGCGCCCCGCTCTCGATCCACGGCGCGGCCTTCGGGGCCCATCACGCCGATGGCCGCGCCCCGGGGCGCGACGAGCACCTCCGGCCGCTCCGCCGCAAAGCTCCAGAGCAACAGGCCCGCGACGACCCCGACCGCGCCGATCCAGCGCACGCCCGACGTCCAAAGCGCCGCCCAGAGACCGCCTAACGCGATCAGCGCCATCGCTCCGAAGGGTGGCGTCACCACTGGGCGGACCGCATCGGGCCAGGCGGTCGTCGTCTCAGCGATCCAGAGGATGACCGAGATGCCGCGGCCCATCACCCAGATCGGCAGATCGGCAAGGCCCAGCGGCGCCAGGGCCGCCGCCACAGCTCCCATCGGCATGACCCAGAACGACATGATCGGAACAGCGATCAAGTTCGCGACGAGGCCGTATGTGGTCAGCCGATTGAAGCTCGCCGCCGCGAAAGGAGCCGTGGCGAGGCCGGCCACGAGCGAGGTCAATGCCAGGCCGAAGACGAAGCCAAGAGAGCTCCGGAGGGCGCCGCCGTTTCGCCAACGGGCCGTGTCGACGTCGCGAAGCCTTTCGTAGACGGCGACGAGCGCCACGGTGGCGGCGAAGCTCATCTGGAACCCGGCGCCCATCAGGCTTTCGGGCCGCAGCAGCAGGATAGCGGCCGCCGCCGCGGCCAGAGCGCGCAATGAAATCGCCGGACGGTCCAGCATCACCGCTACCAACGCGGCGGCGGCCATCACGAAGGCGCGCTGCGTCGCCACCGAAGCGCCGGACAGCACCAAGTACGCCGCGGCCGCCGCGAGGGCGGCGCCGGCGGCGACTTTCTTGGAGGGCAATCGAAGTACGCCCGAGGAAGAGGCGGCCAAGCCAAGGCGGACGACGCCGAAGACGAGGCCTGCGAGCAAACCCATATGCAGGCCGGAAATCGCCAGCAGGTGCGCGAGATTGGAATCGCGCAGAGCGCGCAGCTCCTCCTGCCGAATTTCGGCGCGGCTGCCGACCAGGATGGCGGCGGCGAAGGCTCCTTCGCGCCCAGGCGCGGCGGCGCGGATGCCATCGGCGAGCGCGCCTCTCCACCGGGCGACCCGATCGGCCCAGCTTTCGCGCCCCGCCGGAAGCGACGCGGCGACGGGCGGGCCGGTCGCGAAGCCCACCGCGCCAAGCCTTTCGAACCAGGCGTGGCGCCTGAAATCAAACCCTCCCGGCTCGACCGCTTGGCCGGGCGGGTTGAGACGTGCGAAGACGGTCAAGCGATCGCCCACGGCGATGGGCCTTGCGAAGTCACCTTCCAACAAGGTGACGCGCACGCGGCGCGGCGTTTCTTCTTGCGAGAGGCCGAAGATCACCGGCTCGTCCAAAAGAACGCGGCGGCGGTCCGTGCTTGAGCGGCTGATGTCCGCGACCCGGCCCTCCACCGTCGCGTCCATGCCGTCCGTCACCACCGGCGCGGCGACCATGGCCGTGCGCAGCGCTGCCGATGAGAAGCCGGCGAGCATCAGCGCCGCGGCGATCAGAACGAGCGGCGTGCGGTCCAGCCCTCGGGCCCAAACCGCGGCGAGAAGCGAGGCTGGAACGGCCGTTGCGCCGGCGACCAACCAGGGCGAAGGATCGTCGCGCAGCGCGAAGAACGCCCATACGCCGATGCCGATGAGGACGGGCGACCACAACGGCACGCGGCGCCGTTCAACGGCCAGCAGATCGGCCGCCCAGGCCCAGCGCCCAGGGGGGTGTCCTTCCGTCCGGGACGGGTTGCGATGGGTCTGCGCCGTGGTCATAACCGCGGTTGATCCTACCGCAAATTCGGGCGCGTTCCAGCATGACCCCTGTGGATTCCTCTACCAGCGCGGACGGCCGCGTCGTCACTCGGTTCGCACCTTCGCCGACCGGTTTTCTGCATATCGGAGGGGCCCGAACGGCCCTGTTCAACTGGCTTTTCGCTCGAAGTCGAGGCGGGACCTTCTTGCTGCGCATCGAGGACACGGATCGGGAGCGGTCGACGCCCGAAGCGACCGAGGCGATCCTGACCGGTCTGCGCTGGCTGGGCCTGGATTGGGACGGCGATGCGGTCAGCCAGGCGTCGCGCGCGACGCGCCATCGCGAGGCGGCCGACGCGATGCTTGCCGCCGGCACGGCCTACCGCTGCTGGTCGTCGAAAGAGGAGATCGACGCCGCACGGGACGCCGCGAAGGCGGAGGGGCGGCCGCCTCTCTTCCAGTCACCGTGGCGCGACCGAGACGACGGCGATCCGTCCGAGCCTCACGTGGTCCGCCTGAGGGCCCCGAAAGAGGGCGAGATCAAGATCGTCGACGCCGTCCAGGGCGAAGTGACCTGGAAAGCCTCTCAGATGGACGACCTGATCCTGCTGCGTTCAGACGCGACGCCCACCTACATGCTGGCCGTGGTGGTCGACGATCATGACATGGGGGTGAGCCACGTCATCCGAGGCGACGATCATCTCACCAATGCCGCGCGCCAGACGCTGATCTATCGAGGGCTCGACTGGGAGCCGCCCGTCTTCGCCCATATTCCTCTCATCCACGGACCGGACGGCGCCAAGCTGTCGAAGCGGCACGGCGCGTTGGGGGTCGAGGCCTATCGCGAGATGGGATACCTTCCCGAAGCTTTGCGGAACTATCTGGCTCGGCTCGGCTGGTCCCATGGCGACGACGAGTTCTTCACCACCGAACAGGCGCTAGGGTGGTTCGATCTGCCGGGCATCAACAAAGCCGCGGCTCGCTTCGACTTCGCCAAGCTGGAGCATCTCAACGGCCAGCATATCCGCGCCTCGGACGATGAGCGGCTGGTCGACGCGATAGTCGACCTTATTGCGGCGCGACACGACTCGCCCACGGCCGAGGCGAAGCGGGCGCAGCTTTTGCAGGCGATGCCCGGTTTGAAGGAGCGCGCAAGAACCGTGCAGGAGCTCCTTGATCTTTCGTATTACGTATTGGCGGACAGGCCTTTGAAAGCTGATGAAAAGGCGCGCAAACTGCTTGAAGGCGAAGCAGCGCTCCTGTTGAGCCGATTGACTGCGCACCTGCGAAACGCTAGCGACTGGAGTCCCGAAGAGCTGCATCAGACCGCTCGGGACTTCGCGGAAGCGGAGGGTCTCAAGCTCGGCAAGGTGGCCCAGCCGCTGCGCGCCGCGCTGACGGGACGCGCCGTTTCGCCCAGCGTCTTCGACGTGATGGTCACCCTCGGCCGGGAAGAAACGCTTGCGAGACTGAACGACGCCGCGGCCGACTGACGGTCGCCACGCAGGCGCCGTGCATCCGCGCTCCCCAAGGCGCGAGAGCGCCGGCGCGGACATATCAGGCGCGCCAGCCCGCGCGCCCCCCGACATGAAGGGAAGACGCATGCCAAAGGATTCCGGCCGCAGCGCAACGCTCAGCCTCGATGGGAAGGATTACGATTTCCCGGTCTACTCCGGCAGCATCGGCCCGGACGTGATCGACATCGGCAAGCTCTACGCCCAGACAGGCGCGTTCACCTACGACCCGGGCTTCACCTCCACGGGATCCTGCGAGAGCGCGATCACTTATATCGACGGCGACAAGGGCGAGCTGCTCTATCGCGGCTATCCCATCGACCAGCTCGCGGAAAAGTCGAACTACCTGGAGGTCTGCTACCTGCTGCTCTACGGCGAACTGCCGAACAAGGCGCAGCTCGACGATTTCGTCAGCCGGGTGACCAACCACACGATGCTGCACGAGCAGATGCAGAACTTCTTCCGCGGGTTCCGCCGCGACGCGCATCCGATGGCCATCGTATGCGGCGTGGTCGGCGCGATGAGTGCGTTCTACCACGACTCCACCGATATCCACGACGCCTGGCAGCGCGAGGTCGCGACGATCCGGCTGATCGCCAAGCTGCCGACGATCGTGGCTTGGGCCTACAAATACTCTATCGGGCAGCCGTTCGTGTATCCGCAGAACCGGCTGACCTATGCGGAGAACTTCCTGAACATGTGCTTCGCGGTGCCGGCGGAGCCCTATGAGCCCGATCCGATCCTCGCCAAGGCCATGGACCGCATCTTCACCCTGCATGCGGACCATGAGCAGAACGCCTCCACCTCCACGGTGCGGCTGGCGGGGTCCTCCCAGGCGAACCCGTTTGCCTGCATCGCGGCCGGCGTCGCCTGCCTGTGGGGTCCGGCCCATGGCGGCGCCAACCAGGCCTGCCTGGAGATGCTGCGCGAGATCGGCACCGTCGACCGCATCCCCGAATTCGTCAAGCGGGCGAAGGACAAGGACGATCCGTTCCGCCTGATGGGCTTCGGCCACCGCGTGTACAAGAACTTCGACCCACGCGCCAAGGTTATGAAGGAGAGCGCCGACGAAGTTCTCGGCCTGCTGGGTGTGGAGAACAATCCGGCTCTTCAGGTGGCCAAGGAGCTGGAACGCATCGCGCTCGAGGACGACTACTTCGTGGAGAAGAAGCTTTACCCGAACGTCGACTTCTATTCCGGCATCATTCTCGATGCGATGGGCTTCCCGACGTCGATGTTCACGCCGATCTTCGCGCTGTCGCGCACTGTCGGCTGGATCGCGCAGTGGAAGGAGATGATGGAGGACAACTCCAAAATCGGCCGCCCGCGGCAGCTCTACACCGGCCCCACGAACCGCGACTACCTTGAAGTCGCGGCGCGCTGACCTCGCTTTATAACGCTTGAAGACGACGGGCGCCTGGGAGACCAGGCGTCCTTCGCGTTTTTTCCGCGTTTCAGGTGCGGATCAGTCCTTGTAGAGCGCCATTAGGACCGACGCGGCCGCCCGCTGAGACGGGGCTGGGCCGCCGCGGCCCAACGCGCTGAGCGCGGCTTCGAAAGCGACCGTCTGCTCGGATCGAGCGGTGGCGTCTGTCAACAGGCGCTCCACGTCATCGGCGACACGGACCGAGCGAAGATCGTCCTGCAGGTGTTCGGGCACGGCCCGGCTTTGCGTCAGAAGGTTCACCAGAGTGGCGGTGTCGATCTTCAGCAATCGCTTGGCAATCGCGGCCGTCAGGGGCGACACGCGATAGCCTATGACCTGAGGTATGCTCAGCGCCGCCAGTTCCAGGCTGACGGTGCCGGAGGCGGCGAGGGCGACGTCCGAGGCGGCCATGGCGAGGAACTTCGCGCGCTCCGCCACGTCGGGGGTCTGGCCGCGAGGGTCGATCACCTTGACGGGGACGGGCAGGGTCGCGCCGTAGTCGGCCGCGTCCGCGGCGATGCCGGGCGCGGCGGGAAGAACGGCATGGAGCTTCGGCACGCGCTCTGCCAAAAGGCCCAGCGCTTCTCGGAAAGGGTCCGCGAGCCGGCGGAGCTCTCCTCCGCGGGAGCCGGGAAGCAAGCATAGCAGCGGCCCGGATCGATCGAGGCCCCGTCTAAACGCTTGGACTTCGGTCAACGCTGGGCGCGGAAGGTCGACAACCGGGTGGCCGACGAAGTCGCAGGACATGCCGGCGTCGATCATATAGGGCGGCTCGAACGGCAGCAGGGCGAGAACATGGTCGACATAGGCCGCCATTTTGCGCGCGCGGCCTGGGCGCCAGGCCCAAACCGACGGGGCCACATAGTGGACCACTCGCAGATCCGGGCGCGCCGCCTTGGCTCGGCGCGCGACGCGGAGCGAAAAGCTCGGGCTGTCGATGGTGATCAGCGCGTCGGGTTGGAAACGCGCGACCGCCGCGGTCGCCTCTCGCAGCCGCCGCAGGATCAGGGGCAGCTTGGGCAGAACCTCGGTCAGGCCCATGACGGCGAGGTCGGCCGATGGGAAGAGCGGATCCAGCCCGGCGGCCTGCATCTGCTCGCCTCCGACCCCTGAGATCTGGAGCGGCGCGCGATCGCGCAAAGCCCTTATCAGCGGTGCGCCGAGCCGGTCGCCGGAGGCTTCGCCGGCAATGAAGAACAGGCGCAACGGGCGGTTTTCAGAGCGGTTCAAAGCGCGTCTTCCTCGGCCGTGCGCGGACGGCCCCAAAGAAAAAGACCCGCCTGGTCGGCGGCGGCCGTCGTTTCGTCGCGGCCTAGGATCAGCACCCCGCCGGCCTGGACGGAAACGCCCGCAAGCCCGGCGGCCGCGGCCTTGCGTAGGGTCTGCGGACCGATGGCGGGGAGGTCGAGGCGCCAGTCCTGACCCGGTTTGGGCGCCTTGTGGAGCACGCCTCCGCCGGCGCGCTTCGAAGCGGCCAGATCCGCGAGCATGGCATCCGTCCCCTGGCGTCCCTCACGCGCCAGGATGCGGCCGTTCGCGGCGACGGCGGCCTGACCAAGGTCGTCGCGCCCGAGCGTTGCGGCGGCCCGCGCCGCAAGGGCGGCGTCCGACAATGCGGCGTCGTCAGGATGAAAGCGGCTCAGCACGCCATCCGGCGCCAGCAGGGTCTCGAGCTGCTCATGCGCGGCGACGACGCGAAAACCCTCGGCCTCCAGCAGCGCCGCGAAGCCGCGCAGCATGGCGTCGTCGCGCTTCAACAGCAGAGGCGGAACCTTGGACAGCAAGCCCCAGGCCGTTCGATCGAACCGGAAAGGGTTGAGCCAAGGGCGCCGCATGGCCCCGGCGAAGCAGATCGCGCCCGCCCCCGCGCGGCGCAGAGCGGTGAACAGATCGCCGGGACGCTCGAAGGGCAAGTCCGCATGAGGAAAGCCGTCCGCCCAAGGGGCGCAGACGCCGGCGTAGCGGACCACGAACGTGCGCAGCCCCCTGCTGCGGCGATCTTCGACGATCAAGCGCGGCAGCGCGCCGGAGCCGGCGATCAGACCCAGCGCGTCCGACTCGTCCTGGGACTGCGCCGGCGCGGCGGCCTCGGTCACGCCGCCTTGGGGGTCACGAAATGCCGCGCGCTTTCGTCGAGCACGAAGGCGGACATCTCCTGCACCATGGGCTCGTCCGGATAGGCCGCGGCCGCCGCGCGCGCGCGGTCCGCAAGGGCGCCGGCTGCTTCGTCGGGGAATAGGATGTCGAGCGCCTCGCGAAGAGCCGCGACGCTGGCGCGCTGCACGCCTGCTCGGCGAAGACCGACGAGGTTCAGACCAACCAGCCTTGCGCGGTCGCCGACCACGCTGGCATAGGGAACCACGTCTCGCTCGACGCCGGTCAGACCGCCGACGATGGCCGCGCGCCCGATGCGCACGTGCTGATGCACCGCGGCGTTGCCGCCGATGATGGCACGGTCCTGTACCTCCACATGCCCTCCGAGCGGCACGTTGTTGGCGAGGATCACGCCCGAGCCGACACGGCAGTCGTGGCCCACATGGGTGGATGCCATGAACAGGCATCCGTCGCCGACAGAGGTGACGCCGCCGCCGCCTTCGGTGCCGGGGTTCATGGTGACATGTTCGCGGATCATGTTGCGCGCGCCGATCCGAAGCATGCTGTCCTCGCCGGCGAACTTGAGGTCCTGAGGTTGAGCGCCGAGGCATGCGAAGGGCCAGACGCGCGTGCCCTCGCCGATTTCGGTTCGCCCTTCGACCACCACATGCGAGCCAAGCTGGACGCCCGGACCGAGCGTGACGCTCGAACCTACATGGCTCCACGGTCCGACGACGCATCCGGCCCCGAGCCGCGCGCCGTCCTCCACGATGGCGGTCGGATGAACGGCGGGGGCCGCCGCGTCCATTCTTCTCAGCCTCCGCTGCGAGACTCATGGTCGGGCATGACGATCATGGCGGAGTACTCGGCCTCCGCCGCGACTTGACCGTCGACCTTGGCCTCTCCCCAGAACTTCCAGATCCGTCCCCGGCCGCGGAGGATCTTCGTGTGCAGCTCCACTTGGTGACCGGGCACGACTCGTTGGCGAAAGCGCGCCTTGTCGAGGGTCATGAAGTAGACGAGCAGGTCCTCGCCCTCCATGTCGAGGGTGTCCACGACGAGCACGGCGGCTGTCTGGGCCATCGCCTCGACGATCAAGACGCCCGGCATGATCGGCTCGCCAGGGAAGTGCCCTTGAAAATGCGGCTCGTTCGCCGTCACGTTCTTGACGCCGATGGCGGAGACGCCCTTGCGAATGTCGCGCACCTCATCGACCAGTAGGAACGGATAACGGTGCGGGATCATGCGAAGGATGCGGGCCATGTCGGCTTGACCCGGCGCCTCCGCGTCAGGTGCTGCGGCGAGGTCGGCGTCCTGGCTCTGTGCGGTCTCGGTCATCGTGGGGCGTTCCTGAGCGATGAACCCTGATCGCAAGGCGGGCCTGCGAGGTCAAGGGACGCGCCGGAGCCCCGGGCAGGGGCTCAGGCGACGTCACGGCGAAAGGAGCGCTGCGGGCGGGTCGAACCGAACCCCGCCCATTTCCTCATTGTAGCGCGAAATAGCGGCGGCCGTCACGTCCAGCGACGGGTCGGCCGCCACCACCGCGCCCGCGTCGAGGATCACGGCGGCGCCGAGATCGCGTCGCAGCCCCTCCAGCACCCGGGGCAGAGCCGAAGCCAGCGCGGCGCGCGCATCCTGCATGAAGCGCAGCAGAAGGGCGCCGCGTTCCTGCGCGCGCCGCCGTTCGGCCCTGACGCGGCGGTCGAAATCGCGGGTGCGCGCCTCGAACGCGTCTGGGTCGAGCGTTTCGCGCAGGCCCGTCAACTCCCGCTCCTCGGTCTCGAGCTCCGCTCGGACGCGATCGTTCTCGGCCTGGACGCGGGTCTGCACGTCGCGCTCCACCTGCGCCAAAGCGCGGGCGGGCGCCGACGCTTCAAGCACGGCGGCGCGGTTGATGATCACGATTGGAAAGACTGCGCCGGGGAGATCCGGGCCATCGTCCCCCTCTTGGGTCGACGTCCGCCTCGCGGGATCCTCCGCCGAAGCCTCCGGCGCGTTCCGCTCCGCAGGCTGGGCGGCGACGAGCGCCGGGTCGGCCAAGCCCAGCGCCGCCAGCGCGGCCAAGCGCGGTAGCGTCCGGGGCGGCATGGCGGTCAGAACCGAGTGCCGACCGTAAAGCGGAAGAACTCCGTCCGATCCTCTTCTTCCTTCACCACCGGCAAGGCGAAGTTGAAGCGCAAAGGGCCGAACGGACTGTCGACGAAGACCGAAGCGCCTACCGAGGCGCGCAGCTGCGCCGAGTCGTCGATGATCACAGGGTTGGTGCGGCGCGAGGGGAAGTCGTCGAACGACGTCTGATCCAGGCCGAACAGCGTCCCGACATCCGCGAATAGGCCGCCGAAGATGCCGAACTCCTCCGGCAGCCCAAGGGGAAACGTGACCTCCGCCCTCGCCATGGCGAAGTAGTTGCCGCCGAGGGCGTCGTCGCGGGTGACGGGAATGCGGGCGGTGTTGGGCACTCGGTTGCCGTCGTCGTCGAGCACCGGCACCGTGATGAAGGTGGTGTCGCGCGGTCCGATGCCGTCCCGGGCGAAGCCGCGGAAATCGTCGCCGCCGAGGAAAAAGCGGTCCGTCACCCGCAGGTCGTCGCCGAACGACACCAGCGCTCCGGCCTCCAGCTCGAGGCTCGCGACCACAAGATCGTCGAACACGCCACGCCAGCCTTTCACCCGGCCGGTCGTGCGGCTGTAGGTCGTGTCGCCTCCGAGCCCGGCGACGTCCTGCGTCGCCTCCACCACGAAACCGCGCGTGGGCTCGATGGGGTCGTTGCGGCGGTCGAGCGTCCAGGTCAGTCCGGGCGCCGATGTGATCTGGGTGCCCGCATCATCGCGGATCGCGGGACTGGCCAGTATGGTCACGTCGCGGATCTCGTCGGACGAAAGCCTATAGCGAAGACGCAGACGTTGGTCATCGGCGATGGGAAACTCGGTGTACGGCCTGAAGCTCAGGTTGGTTTCTTGGAACGAGCTCTCGTCGGTGCGGTCCAGCTGCACGAAGCCGATGCCGAAACCCGTCGCCAGGTCCCGGTCGAGAAGCGCCGGCTCCTCGAAGCTGAACTCGATGGCCTGCTGGTCGCCGGAAATGTTGAACCGGGCGGAGACGAACTGGCCGCGCCCTAGAAAATTGCGCTCGCTGACGGAAATGTCGCCGACCGGCCCGTCGGCCGACGAGAAGCCTACGCCGAGCTGCAAGGCCCCGGTCAGCCGCTCCACCACGCTGACGTTGACCACGGCCCGGTCGTCGGCCGAGCCGCGCTCGGTAGACACGTCGACTTCCGAGAAGAAGCCCAGCTCTCGCAACCGGTTGCGCGCGGACTGGATCTCTCTCGCGTTGAAGGCGTCGCCCTCAGCCAGCCGGAACTGGCGCCGCAGCACGCGGTCTACGGTGCGGGTGTTGCCTTCGATGTCTATGCGCTCGACGTAAACGCGCGGCCCTTCGGCCACTTCGAATACGACCCCGACCGTGCGGGCTTCGTCGTCCTTCACGGCGCGCGGCCGGATGTCGATGAAGGCGTAGCCGGCCTGGCCGACCTCGAAGATCAGATTGTCGATGGTATCGTCGACCTCCGAGGCGGAATAGGTCTCGCCCTCCTGCATGGTGAAGGCCGTGCGCAGGGCTTCCGCGTCCAGGTCGGGCAGCCGCGCGTCGATTTCCAGCGCGCCAAACGTAAAGACCGGACCCTCCTCCACCGTGAAGGTGACCAGGAAGTCCTCCCGATCCGAGGTCAGCTCGGCGGTGGCGGACAACACCTCGAAGTCGGCATAGCCGCGGTCGAGGTAGAAGCGGCGCAGCAGCTCCTTGTCGAATTCCAGCCGGTCGGGGTCGTAGGTGTCGGACCCGAAGATGAAGGACAAAAGCCCGGTTTCCCGTGTCTCCACCGCGCCACG
>JBCCPD010000015.1:0-20959 GCA_039025075.1 Pseudomonadota bacterium
AACCCGAAAAAGCCCCGTCGCGTCCACTGGACGCTCGCTGCCGGATTCTCCGTCAAAACCGCCTCGTTCTGTTCAGGCGCCAGGTATGTTCCTGGCCTGGGCTTGGTCTGAACCCGGTTAATATCTCATAACCGGCCTGCGACGGGAAGTGTCGGATTAGACGCGCTTTGCGCGCAGTCCGCTCAACGACTTGCGAGCGGTCGTGAACGAGTGCGGCGTATTTCACACGGCCCGAGGTCAAACGGCCCTGGCCGGGGCGCCGCGGGTGACTCCGCGCTCGGCGAGTGCGGTATCCAGACATCTGAATTCGGCTTCGAAGGTGACTAGGATGTCTTTGATGGACTGCAGACGGTTCGCCGGCGCGGCGTTCGCCGCAACGCTCCTTTCCGCGCCGTTCGGCGCAGCGCCCGCCGCGGCGCAAGGCGAACAGGCCGCGCCGCCTGCGCCGGCCGCCGCGCCGTCGCAGATCCTCTTCGCCGCCGCCTCGCAGCCGCAGCTGGCGGCGTTCTACGAGGCGCGCCAGGGCGCGCCGCTTTGGTCGATCGCCGGCGGGCCGTTGTCGCCGACGCCTCTGCTCGACGCTTTGGAGGACGCGGGCTCCCACGCCTTGCCCGTCGCGTCCTATGGCGGCGCGGCCCTGCGCGCCCGGGTGCGCGCGGCCCAGGCGTCGGGCGCGCCCGACCCGGCCTTGGAGGCGGCGCTGTCCCAGGCGCTGACGCGCTATGCGGGCGATCTGTCCGCCGGCGCGCTGGAGCCGCGGAAGATCGACCGCAACATCCACCGCTTCCCCGAGCGGCCCGACGGCGCGGGTCTTCTGCTGTCCGCCGCCGCGGCGCCGGATCTGGGAGCCTGGCTCGCGAGCCTGGCGCCCCAGGATCCGTCCTATGAGCGGCTGCGCGCGCTCTACGCCGATCTGGCCGCCCGGGCCCGGGCCGGCGGTTGGCGCGCCTCTCTGGCCGAGGGCGGGACGCTGCGGCCGGGCGACCGCTCCCCCCGCGTGGCGCAGCTGCGCGCGCGGCTCGACGAGCTGGGCACGCCGGCGCCGCAGACCGCCGAGCCCGAGCTCTACGATCCGGCGCTCGAGGCGGCGGTGATGGATTTCCAGCGTCGCCACGGCCTGAACGCCGACGGCTTGGCCGGGCGGCGCACCTTCGCAGCGCTCGGCGCCGATGCGGGCGAGCGCTTCCGACAGGCCGCGGTCAATCTGGAGCGCATGCGCTGGCAGCCGGACGCTTGGGGCCGCCGCCATATCAAGGTGAACATCCCCGACTACACCATGCGGCTGGTGGACGGGGAGGAGACGCTGTTCGCCACGCGCGTGGTGGTGGGGCGGCGCCGTCACCAGACCGTCGAGTTCTCCGACGAGATGGAGTACATGGTGGTGAACCCCACCTGGCACCTGCCGCGCTCCATCGCCACCGAGGAGATTCTGCCAAAGCTGCAGGAGAACCCGAACTATCTGGTGGAGCGGAACATGCGCCTGGTGTCGGACGGCGGCGTGCCGGCGGACACCACGACCCATGACTGGCTGCAATACGACCGCGGCAGCTTTCCTTATCGGATCAAGCAGCGGCCGGGCTACGGCAACGCTCTGGGGCGCGTGAAGTTCATGTTCCCCAACCAGTTCTCCATCTATCTGCATGACACGCCGTCCAAATCCCTGTTCAAGCGCGACGGGCGCGCCTTCAGCCATGGCTGCGTGCGGGTGGAGAACCCGTTCGACCTGGCCTACGCGCTGCTGGGGCCGCAGCTGGACGATCCGGTCGGCACGTTCCAGGCGTGGCTCGATGCCCGGTCGGAGCGCTACGTGCACCTGAACGAGCATGTGCCGGTGCACATCACCTACCGCACCGTGTGGGTCGACGAGGCCGGCACGGCCCAATACCGCGCCGACATCTACGGTCGGGACCGCAAGGTGTGGACGGCGTTGGAGCAGGCGGGGCTGACGCCCGCCTTGTGATCCGACCGGCCCGCGCGCGGCCTCCGACGACCCTCCTTCGATGGCGTCGCGCCAGTTTTGGGCGCGACGGGTCGAACCGTCGCGCGGCCTCGCACCGGCGATCGCATGCCCGGCCCTTTGCGGCGGACGCGGCCCGGGTCTAGAACGCCTGGACCGGGCGTCGCGCCCGGCCGGAGGCCGTGATGACCCTGAGCCGCGCCCGCAGCTTTTCGCCCATGACGCTAGGTCGTCTCGCCGAGGCTCTGGGGCTCGACGCCGAGGGCGATCTGGGCCTGCCGATCCGAGGCGCGGCGCATCCCGCGGCGGCGGGGCCCGAGGACCTCGCCGTGGCCACCGACCGCAAGCATCAGCGCCTTCTGGGCGAGGGCGGCGCCCGCGCGGCGCTGCTGGACGCAGACGCGGACCGCGAGGCGCTCGGCCTCGCCGGCGCGCTGCGCGCCCCGCGCCCCCGTTTCGCGCTCGCCCTGCTGACGGAGACCTTCGCCAGGGCGCCCGCGCCGGCGGAGGCGCGCGTGCACCCGTCGGCCGTGATCCATCCCGAGGCTCGGATCGCCGAAGACGCCTGGATCGGCCCCTTCTGCGTGATCGGCGCGGGCGCGCGCATCGGGCCCCGGGCGCGGCTGCTGTCCCACGTCTGCGTGGGCGACCGCGCGGTTCTGGGGGCCGACGTGGCGCTGCATCCGGGCGTGCGCATCGGCATGGACGTGCGGCTGGGCGACCGCGTCGCCGCGCACCCGAACGCGGTGATCGGCTCGGACGGCTTCTCCTACGTCACGCCCGAGCCCGGGGCGGTCGAGGCGGCGAAGTCGCGCGGCGTCTCGGACGTCGAGGGCGCCGCGGCGACGGTGCATGCGCGCATCCACTCCCTGGGCGCGGTGGAGATCGGCGCGGACGTGGAGATCGGCGCCGGCGCGACCCTCGACCGAGGCACCTTGCGCGACACCGTGGTGGGGGCGGGAACCAAGATCGACAACCTGGTGCAGATCGCCCACAACGTGCGCGTCGGCCGCGACTGCCTGATCTGCGCCCAGGCCGGCGTCGCGGGCAGCGCCGAGATCGGGGATCGGGTGGTGCTGGGCGGCAAGGCCGGCGTGGCGGACCATTCGGTCATCGGCTCGGACGTGCTGATCGCCGCCTCCAGCGGGTTGAGCGGCAAGGTGCCGCCGCGGACCATCATGATGGGCACGCCGGCCCTGCCGAGGGATGAATTCTACCGCTTGACCATGGCCTTGCGCCGACTGCCTCGGATCTTGGACAAGCTCCGGCAGAGCGGATGATCGCGGCCGAGCCGCCGCTGCGTGGCCGCCGTCGAGGCCGGCGCGCCGCCGCCCGAGCTTCGCCGCGCCTACGCGCCGCCCGGCGCCGCGGCGCCGCGATTTCGCCTTTCAACCCCCCTCCCGCCGAGGTAGGACAGGCGTGGAGCGGGCGCGACCATAGACGATCCGTCCGGGGATCCGTCTCCGGCGCAGGCAGGCCGCCGACCCCGCGACGGGATGGGTGCAGGAGGCCGACATGTCCGATGCCGCCACCGACGATGACGTCGCCCGCAAGGTGATCGAAATCATCGCCGAGCAGGCCGTGCTCGACCCGGCCGACGTCAAGATGGACGCCACGCCCGACGATCTGGGCGTCGACAGCCTCGGCCTGGTGGAGGCGGTCTTCGCCATCGAGGAGGCCTTCGACATCTCGGTCCCCTTCAATGCGAACGACCCGACCGACAGCGACTTCGACATCTCCAACGTCGAAAGCATCATCGCCGCGGTGCAGGGCCTGGTGAAGGCGCAGAAAGGCTGACGGGACCCATGGACGGCGCGGCGAGCGGAGGGCCGGAACCGGGCGTGGGCGGGCCGGGCGGCGGGCGGCGCGTCGTAGCGACCGGGGTCGGCGTGATCTCCGCCCTCGGCCTGTCCACCGCATCCCATTGCGAAGCGCTGAACGAGGGTCGCGACGGCGTCGCGACGCTCGAGATCGAGGATATCGACCGCCTCGCCATCACCCGCGCCGCCCAGGCCAAGGCCTTCGTGGGGGAGGACCGGTACTCGCGCTCCCAGATGGCGCTCTACGACCGCACCACGCAAATGGCTCTGGCGGCGGCGGCCGAGGCGATGCGGGCCTCGGGGCTGGAGGTCGACGAGGCGCTCGGCCTGCGCTGCGCGGTGATCATGGGCACGGCGCTGCTGGGCATGGGCACCATCGACGACAACTACCGCGACGTGTTTCAGGAGAAGAAGAACCGCGTGCACCCGTTCATCGTGCCGCGGCTGATGAACTCCGCCCCGGTTTCGTTCATCTCGATGGAATACGGGCTCAAAGGGCCGGCGTTCAGCGTCTCCACCGCCTGTTCCTCGGCCAACCATGCGATGGGGCAGGCCTTCCACATGGTCCGCTCCGGCGCCGCGGACGTGGCGGTGACCGGCGGGGTCGAGGCGCCGCTGACCTTCGGCACCATGAAGGCCTGGGAGGGCCTTCGCGTCATGACCAAGGACGTCTGCCGCCCCTTCGCCAAGACCCGCAACGGCATGACCTTGGGCGAGGGCGCGGCCGTCTTCGTCTTCGAAGAGCTTGAGCGCGCGAAGGCAAGGGGGGCGGAGATCTGGGGCGAGATCGCAGGCTTCGGCATGTCGGCCGACGCCGGCGACATCGTTCAGCCGTCGGTGGACGGCGCCTCCCGCGCCTTGCGCGGCGCTTTGGCCGATGCGGGGATGGCGCCGGAGGAGGTCGGCTACATCAACGCCCACGGCACCGGCACCGCGGCCAACGACCGGACCGAGGTGCAGGCCGTGCGCGAGGTCTTCGGCGCCCATGCGGACGCGCTGGTGATCTCCTCGACCAAGTCGATGCACGGCCATGCGCTCGGCGGAGCGGGGGCCTTGGAGATGGTGGCGCTGCTTCACGCCCTGCGCTCCGGCGTGCTGCCGCCGACGATCAACTACGACGAGCCCGATCCGGAGTGCGACGTGGACGTGGCGCCGAACGCGGCGCGCGAGGCGAAGGCGGCGGCCGGGGTGTCGAATTCCTTCGCTTTCGGCGGGCTCAACGCGGTGGTCGCCGCCCGGCGCTGGGACGGCTAGGCTTCCGGGCGTCGCGGGCGATGAAAAAAAGCCGCCCCCGAGGGCGGTCTTTCTTCGTTTCCGCGGCGGCGCGCGGTCAAGGCGCGAGCGCGTTGAAAGAGGCGGTGAAGCCGGTCAGCGAGATGTCCGCCTCCAGCCGCGCGGCCTGATTGCCCTGCGGCACGGCGAAGCCGATCTTGGCCACGGCGCCTTTCTTCATGGCATCCACCAGCGAGTTCGGCAGAGGCTCGCGCAGCAGGCAGCCGTCGGCGGCGCAAAGCACGAACTGACCGCGCTGAGGCTGGGCCCCGTCGATCTGGATGGTCACGCCTTCGCGCAGCAGCACGCCCAGGGGCGTGCGCACGTTGATCAGCGCTTCCACCGTGCCTTGCTGGGTCTGCTGCGGCTCGATCCGGCGGATCGACATCTCCATGATCTCCTCGCCGTTGGCGAGGGCGCCGACCTGGCGCATGACGCATTGGCGCGGCTCGGCCGTGGTGCAGGCGGTCGACCAGTCGCCGTCGGTGCGCGTGATCTCCAGCGCCGGCGGGGGCGCCGCGGCGGGGGCGGCCTCGGCCGGGGCCGTTTCGGTCGGGGCCGTTTCGGCGGGCGCCGTTTCCGCAGGAGCCGTTTCGGTCTGCGCGGCCGACGGCGCCGCGGCGCCGGCGATCAGAAGCGCGGCCATCGGCGCGGCGAGGGCGAGCGGTCGGAAACGGCGCGTCGAAGCATTCGGCATGGTCAATCCCGTCGGGTGATCGTCTTCTTGAAACGCCCCGCGCCTCGACCTCGCAGGCCGCGCGCAGGACCGGGGCGGGCGCGTCCCGCCCCACATTCCCCGAGGTTCTGGCGAAGCCCTGCGGGGAAATCAAGCGCAGGCGGCCGGCGGCGCGGTCACGAGCCCGTCGCCGGGCTCCCGACGCCGGGCTCCGCGGCCGCGGCGGGGGGGCAAAAAAAAGAGAAGGACGCCCTCCCAAGCGTCCTTCTCTCCGCATTTCGCGGTTTTTCCCGTCCTGAGGCCAGGATCGCCGGAACCGCGCGTGAAGCGCGGCCCTCCCTGCGTCCCCGTGCCTCGGCGGGTCCCTGTCGGACCGGCCGTGCCAATCGCGAATTCGACGCTATGCGGGGGTGGCCTAAGGGTCAACCCTCGTTCGAAAAGGGTTCAAAGGCCTTTCCCGAAACTTGACACGGCCCTGGCCGCAGCGTCATCGAGAAGACATGAACGGCGCGAGATCGCCGTCGCCGGGCGCGGCCGTCGGGGACCGCGGAGCACCGATCAGGGGGAGTTGCACATGCGTTTCGCCAGGGCCATCGACATAGCCTCGTCCATTGACGCCATGCGGGGCAGGAACACCGGGGAGAGCACCACGCTGGACGCGCCGGGCACGTTCCGCGCGCGCGGCGGCGCCGACACCGTCACCGGCTCGAACGGCAACGACAAGATCTGGGGCGGCGGCGACGACGACATCCTGTTCGGCGACACGCCCTTCGGCGCCGGAAACGATCAGATCTGGGGCGATGGCGGCCGCGACCTGCTGTTCGGCCGCGGCGGCGACGATCAGCTGCGGGGCGGCGGCGGCCGCGACCAGGTGGTCGGCGAGGACGGCGACGACAAGCTCTACGGCAACGCCGGCAACGACTTCATCTTCGACGGAGCCGGACGCGACAAGTCCTGGGGCGGCAAGGGCCGCGACGTGTTCCATGTGTCCGAGGTTTCGGGGAGAAACAATCAGATCAAGGATTTCGAGAACGGCAAGGACCGGATCTCGATCGATTTCGAAGGCGTGACCTTCGGCGACCTCAACATCAGCCAGAAAAGCAAGGGCGTTCTGGTCAGGGTCAAAGGCAATGACGACCGGGTGCTGATCGAGGGCGCCCGCAAGCGGCAGATCGAAGAGTCGGACTTCGGCTTCAACGGCGACGAGGGCTGAGCGCCGCGGGCGGCGCGGCGGGCGGGCCGCGATGCGCGCGCCCTGGCCGCCCGCCCACGCCCTGATTTCGGGCGGCTCCAGCGGGATCGGCCTGGCGATCGCGCAGCAGCTGGCGGCGGCGGGATCGCGGGTCTCGCTGATCGCGCGGCGCGAGGGGCCGCTGAGGGCGGCGGCGCAGGCCCTCGGTCCCGCGGCGCAGGTCTTTCCGGCGGACCTGACGGACGCGGAGGCGGCCGCGCGCGCCGCAGGCGAGGCCGAGGCGGCGCAGGGCCCCGTCGACCTGCTGGTCTGCTGCGCCGGCGCGGTGCGCCCGGGTCTTTTCGAGACGCTCGACCCGGGCGACTTCGCCGCCCAGTTCGCCGAAAATCACCTGACGGCGCTGCACCTTCTGCGCCCCGTTCTGCCGGGAATGCGGGCGCGCGGGGCGGGGCGGGCGCTGCTGATCGGCTCCGCCGCCGGGCTGCTCGGTCTTCCGGGCTATGCGGCCTATGGCCCCTCCAAGTTCGCCCTGCGCGGTTTGGCGCAAAGCCTGCGGGCCGAGGTCGCGCCCGACGGCGTCTCGGTCACGATCTTCCATCCCCCCGACGTGGACACGCCGCAGTTGGCGGCGGAGCGGGCGGCCCGCCCGGCGGCACTGAGCGCGCTCGCCCGCAGGGCGCGCGTGCGCCGGCCGGAGGAGGCGGCGCGCGCCGCCCTCAGGGCCGCCCGCGCCGGTCGGGGCGAGGCGGCCCTGGGCCTGACCGCCTGGGCGATGCTGCGCCTGGGCTCGGCCTTCGGCCCGATCTCGGACGCCTGGCTTGCCGCCGCCGTGCGCCGGGCGCGCCGCTGACCGGTCAGACGGGGGCGGCGGCGATCCGCGCCTCGGTTTCGACCTCCGGCTCCGGTCCCACGAGCTTCTTGTAGAGATGCCAGGTGGCGTGGCCGAGCACCGGCAGGATCACCACCAGCCCCAGAAACGCCGGCAGCGCCGACAGCATCACCAGCACGGTCACCGTCAGCCCCCAGGCGACCATCGGCGCCGGGCTGGTGGTCACCGCCTTCACCGACGTGATGATCGCGGTGACGAAGTCCCTCTCCCGCTCCAGCAGCAGGGGGATCGCCACCACGGTGGTGGAGAAGAGGACCAGCGCCAAGAACCCCCCGACGACGGAGCCGACCAGGGTGAAGCCCCAGCCCGCCTGGGTGGTCAGAACCACCACCAGGAAATCGCCCATGGTCGAGAAGCTTTCGTTCTGCAGGAAGATCACCAGGATGGTGCGTATCTGGTAGAACCAGACGAAGCAGATGAAGAGCACCACGAAGGCCATCCAGCCCAGCTCCCGCTTCCGTTGCTGCAGCATGACGCCCAGAACGGCGCCCCAGCGGGGCCGCTCGTCCCGCGCCAGTCGGCGGGAGACGTCGTAGAGCCCGACCGCGATGAACGGTCCGACCAGCGGAAAGGCCAGAACCAAGGGCAGGATCAGCCAGGGCGCGTTCAGCCCGGCGGAGATCCACAGCATCAGGATCCCGCCGGCGGCGTAGACGCCGCCGAAGAACAGGCCGAAGGCCGGGGCCCGCTTGAAATCGCCGATGCCGGCGCGAAAGGCGTCTCCCAGATCGTCATAGCCGATGGCGTTGATCGGCGGCAGGCCCCGGGGCTTGGCGGCCTTGGGCGCGGCGGCGGACTTGGCGGCGTCCTCGTCGATGCGGATCACGGGCGGGCCCGCGGCGGGTCGCTTCGCGTCGTCGGTCATGGCGGGGGTCCTCCTTCGTTTTTCCGGCGCTTTCCGCTTCGCCGCCGACCTGGCCGTTCGGCGCGGCGCGCTTTCCGACCCTGGCACGGCGGCGCCAGGGCGCCCTTGATGCAGATCGCCTCGCGTCCGACCGGCCCCCAAGGCTCCGCGGAGGACGGCGGCGCTCAGGCTTCCAGAAACTCCTCGGCCAGGTGATCCACCACGGCGCGCATGGCTTCGGCCTCGTCCGCCCCGACCTCCAACGCCTCCGCCCGCGCGGCGCGCTGGCGCGCGGCCGACGACCCGTCCGTCGCCACGGCCCGCACATGCAGCAGCTCCGCCGCGCAGCCGAGCACCTCGGCCTCCGGCAAGGTCATCTCCAGCAGCTCCTCCACCAGCTGCGCCACGGGCGCCATCCGGCGGCGTCCATGATCGACCAGCTGGCCCTCCGGCCCGTAGCGCTGCGCAAGCCAGCGGTTCTCGTTGACCAGGATGTTGGGGTAGATCCGCCAGCGCTGATTGCGGGAGCGCAGACGGTAGAGATAGGCCAGGATGCACTGGTAGAGCGCCGCCACCGCCGCGGCGTCCCGCACGCGGGAGCACACGTCGGTCACCCGCTGCTCCAGCGTCGGGAACTTGTCGGAGGGGCGCAGGTCCCACCAGATCCGAGTCGCGTCCTCGATGCAGCCGGCGTCGATCAGCTGCGCTGTCAGGCGGCGGTATTCGGACCAGCTGTCGACCCGGTCCGGCAGGCCGGTGCGGGGCAGAGCGTCGAACACCGTGAGGCGGTAGGAGGCGAGGCCGGTGTCCTCGCCCTCCCAGAACGGCGACGACGTGGACAGCGCCAGCAGGTGCGGCAGGAAATAGGCGGCCTGGTTCATCAGGTCGATGCGCAGGTCCTCGTCCTCCACCGCGACGTGCACGTGGCAGCCGCAGATCAGCAGGCGGCGGACGGCGAGACCAAGGTCGTCGCGCAGCTCGTCATAGCGCTTCTTGCGCGTATGGGTCTGCTCGCGCCATTTGGCGAAGGGGTGGGTGGAGGCGGCGATGGGGCGGTATCCGAAGGCCTGCGCCGCCTCGGCCACGCCGCGTCGCAGGGCGATCAGCTCCTGCAGGGCGTCTGGGACGGCGGCGTGGGGCTTGGTGCCGACCTCGACCTGGCATTGCAGGTATTCGGGGGTCACCTGCTCTCCGATCTTGTCGGAGCAGAGGGCGAGGAAGTCGGGGTCTGGGGTGCGCACCAGATCGCGCGTTTCGGCGTCGACGACGAGGTACTCCTCCTCGATCCCGACCGTGAAGCTGGGCCGCTTCATCGCGTCCTCCCCGTTTGGTTGCGGAAAGCTTGGGGCGCCGGATCGCGCCCTGCAACCGTTCGCGGCGCCGCGAGAGCGAGCGTCGAAAGGGGGCGTCGAGCCCCCTTCCGCCGCGGCCGCGCCCGGACGCCGGCGGTGGGCGCGGCGCGGGGGCGGGCGCGGCCGGGTCTCGGCGGGGCGGAGGGGGTGCTCAAGGTTGAGCAGGGGCTTATGCGCTTGGTTTCGTTATCTTATGCGA
The DNA here is from genome assembly GCA_039025075.1 of Pseudomonadota bacterium. Classification (GTDB taxonomy): domain Bacteria; phylum Pseudomonadota; class Alphaproteobacteria; order Rhodobacterales; family Rhodobacteraceae; genus Albimonas. The sequence goes on from JBCCPD010000015.1 coordinate 10,202, forward strand.
GATTATGAATGTCTGGGCGGTCTGGGGCTCAGGCGCCGTGGCCGAGGGCGCGGAGGATCGCGGGGATCTTCTGCTTGACCTTGAAGAAGCCGGCGGTGGCGTGGGGCCAGGTTTCGGCGTCCCAGGGGCGGAGGTTTTCCTCGAGGGTCAGGCCGGCCTTGGCGAGAGCGGGGGCGAGGGCGTCGAGGCGGTCGCGGGCCCAGCCGGTCGGGACGAAGCCGGTGGCGATGCGGTCCGCGCCGGCCTCGCGGGCCCAGTCGATCAGGGCGTCGGCGTCGGGCAGCGGCGCGGCGGCGGGCGCGCCGGCGGCTTCGGCGCGGGCGGCGGCGTCCTGCAGAGCGCCGGCCTCGAAAGCGCCGGCGGCGGGAGAGGCGCCCTCGGGGTCCCGCAGGTGCGTGGTGGGAAGGGTGGCGACGGCGACCGCGCGGGCGACCGGAAGATCCTCTTCCAGCCGCAGGTCGTCTTCGAGGATCAGCAGGGCCGTCGGCGCGTCGAAGCGCGGGCGGGAGGGGGCGCGCAGGGCCCCGCGGGGCGGCAGCGGCCCTTCGTCCAGCGGCGCGGGATCGGCGGCGAGACCGTGGACGCCGCCGAAGCGGCCGCCGGTGTATTTCGTGATGTTGGACGATCTTGCCGTGTAGTTCTTGCCCAGCGTGTGAAGCCCGGCCACCCAGCGCCAGGAGCAGGTGTTCGACGCCGGATCCGCGTCCAGCAGATGCCGCAGAAAGAACCGCGCGCCGAGCCGCCAGGGCAGCCGCAACGTGAAGATCCAGATGGAGGCGAACCACATGCGGGCGTGGTTGTGCAGATAGCCGGTCTCGGTCAGCTCCCGCGCCCAGGCGTCGAAGGGCTCGATGCCCGTGCGCCCGTCCTCGGCCGCCGCCAGGTCCCGCGCCCAGCCGCCGTTGGCGGCGACGGCCTCGCGGTCCTGCTCCGCCCCGAGGCGATAGTCGGTCCAGACCGAAGGGCGATGCTCCAGCCAGCCTTTGAAATAGGTGCGCCAGAACACCTCCTGCACGAATTTCTCGACCGTGGAGGGGGCGAAGCGGCCGAGGGCCGCGGCGACGGCCTCTTCTTCGGTGGCGAGGCGCCGGCGCAGGTAAGGGGAGAGCATGGAGATGTTGGAGCGGTCGTCGGGCCCCAGATCGTGGTTGCGCATGCCGCCATAGCGACCCATGCGCGGCGCGAACGCCTCGATCCGGCGCAGCGCCTCGGCGCGCGTGGGCGGCCAATCGGTCTGCAGCGTGTCGGCGATCAGGCGCGGCTCGGCGGTCATGCGGGGTCTCCTGTTGCGGACCCCGCGAGGTAGGCGAAGCGGCGGCGCCGCCAAGCCGGGCAGGGCGCCTTGCCGCGGGTCCCTTGGCAGGCGCGGCCGCGGCCCCAAATTCACCGCCATGACCGATGCCGCCGCACCCACCGCCGCCTCCGCCGATCCCGCCGCCGCCTGCGAAGTCTTCTACGACGGCGCCTGCCCCTTGTGCCGGAGGGAGATCGCGACCTATCGCAAGATGGACGGCATGGACGCCATCGACTGGCGAAACGTCGCGGCGGACGAGTTCGCCGCCCCTGACCTGGACCGCGACGCGGCCCTGAAGCGCTTTCACGTGCGTCTCGAGAGCGGAGAGATCGTGTCGGGCGCCCGCGCCTTTCTCGCCGTCTGGCGGCGCAGCCCGCGCTTGGGGCCGATCGCGCGCCTGCTGGATCGGAGGCCCTTGGTGGACGTTCTGGAACTGGGTTATCGCGGGTTTCTCAAGATCCGCCCGCTCTGGCGGTGAGAGCGGGTCAGGCGTCTTCGCGCTCCGTCGGCGGCTCGGCGCCTTCCGGCGAGGCCGGCAGGCGCCGCGGCTTAGGGTCCGAGCAGCCGCACCCCGCCGCCTGCACGCCCCCGAGCCAGTAGGGCTTGCGCGCCACCGTCTCGCAGCGCCCCGCGCCCGGGCATTTGCCCTGGCAGGTGTCCCGCAGGAGCAAGGCCCGGTGCAGCACGCATTCGCCCCGCGTCGCCAGCCGGCGCGTGAGCAGGTCGGCGAGGGCCGCCGCCCCCGCCGCCAGCAGGACGTAAAGCAGGAGCTTGATCAAAGCGCCCGCCGCCCAGTCCGCCGCCCCGTCCGCCGCCTCACTCGCCGACCAGCGCGCCCGGACGCGCGGTGGACGCCGTCTGCGGCACGCGGCCGAGAGCGCCCACATAGGCGCGCGTCGCCGCCAGGATCGTGTCGGTGTCCGAGGCCGTGCCGCTGACCACCCGGCCCGCATCGTTCAGGCGCACGCTCACCGTCGCCTGAGCGTCGGTCCCTTCGGTCACCGCGTGGATCTGGAACAGCTCCAGCACGGCGTCATGGGGCAGGATCTCCTTGACCGCGTTGAAGCAGGCATCGACCGGCCCGTCGCCGGAGGCTTCGGCGCGGTGTTCCGCCCCGTCGATCTCCAGCACCAGCTCGGCCCGGGGGCGGCGGGTGCCGCAGACGACCTCCAGCCATTTGACGCGAGCCTTGGCGCCGTCGGCGGAGGTTTCGGTCAGGAGGGCGACGATGTCCTCGTCGAAGACCTCCTTTTTGGTGTCGGCCAGAGCCTTGAAACGCACGAAGGCGTCCTCGAGCTGGTTCTCGCCGGCCTCGATGCCCAGATCCTTCAGCTTGGCGCGGAAGGCGGCGCGGCCGGAGTGCTTGCCCATCACCAGGTTGGATTCGGTCAGGCCCACGTCCTCGGGCTTCATGATCTCATAGGTGCCGGCGTGCTTGAGCACGCCGTCCTGGTGTATGCCGCTTTCATGGGCGAAGGCGTTCTTGCCGACGATGGCCTTGTTGAACTGTACCGGAAAGCCGGTGATCTGGGAGACCATGCGCGAGGCCGCCATGATCCGCGTGGCGTCGATCCGGGTGTCGTAGGGCATGATGTCGTGGCGCACGCGCAGGGCCATCACGACCTCCTCGAGCGCGGCGTTGCCGGCCCGCTCTCCCAGCCCGTTGATGGTGCACTCGATCTGACGGGCGCCGGCCTCCACCGCGGCCAGGGAGTTGGCGACCGCCATGCCCAGATCGTTATGGCAGTGGGTGGAGATCACGCAGTCCTCGATGCCCGGCACGTTGTCGCGCAGCAGCTTGATGATGTCGGCGCTTTCGCGCGGCGCGGTGTAGCCCACCGTGTCGGGGATGTTGATCGTGCGCGCGCCGTGCTTCACGGCCACCTCGACCGCGCGGCACAGATAGTCCGGCTCGGTCCGCGTGGCGTCCATGGGAGACCATTGCACGTCGTCGCAGAGGCCCCGAGCGTGCCCGACGGTCGCGGCGATCTTTTCGAGGACCTGGGACTCGCTCATCGCCAGCTGGTGTTCCCGGTGCAGGGGGGAGGTGCCGATGAAGGTGTGGATGCGGTTGCGGCCGGCGTGCTTGACCGCGTCCCAGCAGCGGTCGATGTCGCCGATGGAGGCGCGGGCCAGGCCGCAGACCACGGCGTTCTCGACGATCCCGGAGATCCGGGACACCGCCTCGAAATCGCCTTCGGAGGCGATGGGGAAGCCCGCCTCGATGATGTCCACGCCCATCTCGTCCAGATGCCGCGCCACGCGCAGCTTCTCGTCGAGGGTCATGGTGGCGCCAGGGCTCTGCTCGCCGTCGCGCAGGGTGGTGTCGAAGATCAGCACGCGGTTTTCCGCGCGGTCGCTGGAGGTCGTGGTCATGTCGTCGATCCTTGGAGGAAGTCGCTGTCGATGTCCCGCCGGGCGGGGGCCTGAGGCGCGCGTCGCTATCCCCTGAGCGCGCGCGCCGAACTCCCCGGCACGCTCAGGGGCGGCTAAGGAGAAGGAGGGCCCGGCTGGCCGCGGTGTTCTCGCGCGTCGACATTGCCGAGAGAGCATAGCGTCGGCGCGCGGGCTTGAGAAGGGGGCGGCGCGTTCAGGGTTTCTAAACCCTGCGGAGGGAGAAGCAGGCCCCCGATCCGCTGCACGAGGTCCGTCATCCATGCCCGCTTTGTCCATCGGCGCCCGCATCTTTCTGGCGGCCGGCGTTCCTTCGCTGGCCCTGATCATCGCCGCAGGGGCGGTGGTGTACGAATCGCGGCGCGACGCGCTTCAGGCGGCGCGGATGGCCGAGAGCATCTCCGCCGTCTCCGCCGCGGGGGACCTGGCGCATATGCTGCAGAGGGAGCGGGGAACCTCCGCCGGCTTCATCGGCGCCCAGGGCGAGGGCGGCTTCGCGGAGAGGCTCGCCGGCGTGCGCGCCGACAGCGACGCGGCGCGGACGGCCTTCGCGCAGGCCGCCGACGCCTACATGCGCGCCGACGGCTACCCGGTCGTCGCGGCCAAGCTGCAGGAGGCGCAGACGCTGCTGCAGGCGCTTCCGGCCCGCCGGGCGGAGGTGTCGTCGCTGGCGCTGGCTCTGCCCGACATGGCGGATTGGTACACCGACCTGATCGGCGCTTTGCTGGGCACCGAAAAGGCGCTCGAAGGGGCGGCGGCGTCGACCACGGGCAAGACCGCGCTTCTGGCCGCCTATGGCCAGCTGATCTGGGCCAAGGAGGCGGCGGGGCTGGAACGGGCCATGGGCGCGGCCGGCTTCGGCGCCGGGGCGTTCCCCCGCGATCTCTACGACCTTTTCGTGGCCCGAGGGGTGGAGCAGGACGTCGCCTTCGCCAACCTCGCCCGCAGCGGCGATCCGGACGTGGTCGCGCGGCTGGACGCCATCCTCGCCTCCCCCGAAGCCGACGAGGTGAGACGCCTGCGCGACATCGCCCGCCAAGGCTCCATCGGCCGCTCCATGGACGGAGTGACGGGCCCGGGATGGTTCGACGCCTCCACCGCCTGGATCGAGCGCCTGCGCGGGCTGGAGACGCATCTGGCGGAGGTTCTGGCCCTGCGCGCGGCGGAGCGGGAGGCGCGGGAATGGCGGCGCCTGGCGCTCGAATCCGCCTTGGTCGTCGTGGCCGTCGCCGCGGCCCTGGCGCTGGCCTATTTCACCGCCCGCGCCGTCTCCCGCCCGCTGCGCGCGCTCGGCGACAAGGTTCAGGCCGCCGCGCGTGGCGAGGACATCGAGATCCCCGAGGCGATCCTGGCCAGAGGCGACGAGATCGGCCTCTTCGCCCGCAACGCGCGGGACATCCAGTTCGCCACGGACCGGGCCCGGCGCATCATCGGCGCGCTTGACGCGGTCGATTCGCCGGTGGCCGTGACCAACGAGCGGCAGGGCGTGACCTACGCCAACCCCGCCTTCGCCGCGCTCGCCCGCGCCATCGGGCCGGCCTATGCCGCCCGCGGCGTCGATCCGCGGAACGTGATCGGCGCCGAGGTCGCGCAGATCCTGCCGGACGGCCATTCGGTGGAGGCTTTGTCGACCGGCGGCGGAGCCGTCGAGGCGTCGCTCGGCGACCGGATCTTGCAGATCTCCGGCGCGCCCATCGTCAACGAACGCGGGCAGAACCTGGGCGTCGCGCTGAGCTGGACCGACGTGACGTCCCTGCGCGGGCTGCAGGCGCAGCTGCGCGACCTGGTGCAGGGAGCCGGCGACGGCGACTTCTCCCGCCGCCTGGACGACGATGCCGACGATCCGTTCCTGCGCCAGCTCTGCGGCGGCCTCAACCGCGTCTGCGCCACGGTGGAGGGCTTCGCCGACGATATGGACGCCGCGGTCCGACGCATCGCCGAGGGCGATCTGACCGGGCGCGTCGCCGGCGACTACGGCGGCGTCTTCGCCAAGCTCGCAGACGGCGTGAACGACACGGCCGCGCGGCTGGAGGACATGGTCCTGTCGCTCAAAGACGTGGGCGGCCGTGTCAACGCCGCCTCGGGGGAGATCGCCGACGGCGCCTCCGCCCTCGCTCAGCGGGCCGAGGGCCAGGCCGCGGCGCTCGAGCAGACCGCCGCACAGATGGAAGAGATGACCGCCTCGGTGAAGTCCAACTCCGAGGCCGCCGCCCAGGCGCGCGGCGCCGCCGACGAGGCGGGGCAGGAGGCCGAGGCCGGCCAGGCGGTGGTGACGGAGACGGTCGCCGCCATGACCCGGCTCGCCGCTTCGTCCGGCCGCATGACGGACATCGTCGACGTGATCGCCTCCATCGCCTTCCAGACCAACCTCCTGGCGCTGAACGCCGCGGTGGAGGCGGCGCGCGCCGGCCCCGCGGGCAAGGGATTCGCGGTGGTCGCCTCGGAAGTCGGCGCGCTCGCTCAGCGCTCCCGCGAGGCGGCCGAGGACATCAAGGGCCTGATCGCCGAAAGCGGCGGGCGCGTGTCCGAGGGCGTCGACCTGGTGGAGCGGACCGGCGAGGCGCTCTCGCGCATGTCGGACGTGATAGAGCGCATCGGCGGCCTGATCCGCGACATCGATCAGGCGGGCCGCGAGCAGTCGCTCGGGATCGACGAGATCGCCCAGGCGGTCTCGCATATGGACGAGGCCACCCAGCGCAATTCCGGCCTCGCCGACGAGAGCGCCCGCGCCGCCGCGGCGCTCGCATCCGAGTCGTCCGAGCTGGCCGATCTGATCGCCCGCTACCGCACCTCCGAGGCGCCCGGCGCGCGGTCCGCCGCGCCAAGGGACGCCAGGGACGACGCGGCCGCCTGACTGGCGGCGCCTCGGGCCTCGCGCCGCCCCGCACGGCCCCTCCGTTGACGGCGCGTCCTCGGCGTCCTAGCGCTGGACCCTCCCTGTTCGAACGCGAGGCGCTGAGATGAGCGAAGACGACGACGGCGCGGTGGCGGCGCGCCCCGACGGGCCCCTGCTGCGGATCCGCATCGACCGGCCGCGCAAGCTGAACGGCTTCACGCCGGCCATGTTCCGCCAGCTGGCCGAGGCCTATACCCGGCTCGAGACCGACCCGGACCTGCGCGTGGGCGTGGTCTATCCCGAGGGTCCGAACTTCACCGCCGGCCTCGACCTGCCGCGCTTCGCCGAGGCGATGCAGCGCGGAGAACCGGTGATCCCCGACGGCCTGATCGATCCGTTCGACCTGCGCGAGCCGCGCCGCTCCAAGCCCGTGGTCGTCGCCACCCGCGGCATCACCTTCACCGTGGGCGTCGAGCTGTCGCTCGCCGCCGACGTCGCGGTCACCGCCACGGACGTCCGCATGAACCAGATCGAGGTCAAGCGCGGCGTCATGGCCACCGGCGGCCCCACCGTCCGCCTGGTGGAGCGGGCGGGGTGGAGCAACGCCATGCGCTGGCTTCTGACCGGCGAGGAATGGGGCGCCGAGGAGGCGCTGCGCATGAACGTCGTCTCGGAGGTCCTGGCCCCCGACGAGGTCGTCGACCGCGCCCTCGACCTCGCCCGCCGCATCGCCGCGGCCGCCCCGCTCGCGGTCGCCGCCACCCGCCGCAACGGGCGCTTGGCCCTGGAGCAGGGCCGCGACGCGGCGATCGCCGAGTTCGGCCGGGTCAACCGGATCCTCTCCAAGACCGAGGACGCCGCCGAAGGCGTCGCCGCCTTCCGCGAGAAGCGCGAGCCCGCCTTCCGAGGCCGGTGACGCCGGCGGGAGCCGCGATCGAGGTCGGCGCCCGGAGCCCGGAGCGGCCCCGCCCGACGTTCCCTCGCGCTCGAACCCCGGCCGCGCCGTCCGCCCGGCCCCGCGGCCTCTAACGGCCGCGATTGACTCCCGCCCGCCCCGGCCGGATCTTCGCGCCCAACGGCGAGGGACGCGCGCCGCCCCGCAAACGCCGACGCTCAAAGGAGGACGCCCATGAACCTGTCCGCGCCGACCGGCGTCGCCGCGCGCGCCCGCCTTCGGACCGCTCGCTCCCGGATCGACGGCCGCGGGACAGCTGTCCTTCGCGCCGCCGTGTCCGGGACCGCAAGCCGATGACCGCCGAAGGCTACGACTACGTCATCGTCGGGGCCGGGTCGGCCGGTTGCCTGCTCGCCGAACGGCTCAGCGCCGATCCCGCCTGCCGGGTCCTGCTGCTCGAGGCCGGCGGCGAGGACAGCGGCTTCATGGTCCGCCTCCCCGTCGGCTACTACCGCAACATCAAGAACCCCGCGACGGCCCGCATCTTCCGCACCGAAGCGCAGGAAGGCACCGCCGGCCGCGCCGTGGAATGGCCGCGCGGACGCATCGTCGGCGGCTCTTCCTCGATCAACGGACTGGTCTGGATCCGCGGCGACAGCCGGGTCTACGACCGCTGGGGCGATCAGGCCCCCGGCTGGTCCGCCGACGAGGCCGGACGCCTGTTCCGCAAGGTCGAGGGGGCCGAGGGCCCGCCCTCGCAAAGCCGCGGCGCCCACGGCATGCTCAAGACCACCCGCCTGCGGGACCGCAACGCCCAGGCGGAGGCCTGGATGCAGGCCGCGGCGGCCTGGGGCCTGCCCGAAACCGAGGATCTGTGCGCCCAGGACGGGCCTGCGGTCGGCCGGTCGGAACTGTCGATCCACGGCCGCTGGCGCATGTCCTCCTCCCGCGCGCATCTGGCGCCGGTCAGGCGCCGCCCGAACCTCGCCGTGCGCACCGGCGCCCTGGCGCGCCGGGTGATCGTGGAGAATGGCCGCGCGGTCGGGATCGAATGGCTCGAAGGCGGCGCCCTGCGCCGCGCCGACGCCGACGCGGAGGTCATCCTGACCGCCGGCGCGATCCAGACGCCGCAGCTGCTGCAGCTTTCGGGCCTCGGCCCGGCGGAGACCCTGCGCGCCGCCGGCGTCGAGGTTCTGCACGACATGCCGGAGATCGGCGGCGGTCTTCAGGACCACTACCAGATGCGCCTGGTGCTGCGCATGAAGACCCGCGACAGCCTCAATCTGCAGATGAAGAACCCCGTCTTCATGGCCAAGGCCGCTCTCGACTGGGCGCTTTTCGCCAAAGGTCCGCTGACCATCGGCGCAGGCCAGATCGGCGCCGCCGCGCGCACCAGCCAGGCCCCGGGCGACTGGCCGGACGTGCAGATGATGGCCATGCCGTTCTCCTGCGACGCGCCGGGCGAGCCGCCGCACGCCTTCCCGGGCTTCACCGCGCTCGTCTTCCAGTGCCATCCCGAAAGCCGCGGCCGCGTCGACATCGTCTCGGACGATCCCAAGGCCGATCCACGGCTGCGGCCCAACTACCTGTCGACCGAGCGCGACCGCGCCACCATCGTCGAGGGCGTCAAGATGCTGCGCGAAATCCACGCCGCCGCCCCGTTCGGAGACATCCTGGAGGCCGAGGTCTCCCCCGGTCCCGAAGCGCGGACCGACGCTCAGATCCTGGAGGCGGTGCGCAACACCGCCTCGACCGTGTACCACCCGTGCGGCTCGGTCCGCATGGGCGCCGACGCCGCCGCCCCGCTCGACCCGCAGCTGCGCGTCAAGGCGGTGGACGGTCTGCGGGTGGCCGACGCTTCGGTCATGCCCGAGATCCCCGCCGCCAACATCAACGCGCCGGTCATGATGGTCGCCGAGAAGGCCGCCGAGATGATCCGCGCCGCGTGACCCCAGGAAGGAAACATCATGGCTTACGAAACGCTTGAACTGCTGATCGACGGCAAGTTCCGGCAGGGCTCGACCGGCAAGACCGAAGCGGTGCTCGAGCCGGCGACGGGCGAGACCATCGCCCAGGTTCCCCATGCCTCCACCGCCGACCTGGACGAGGCGCTCGCCGCCTCCGCCAGGGGGTTCGAGGCTTGGCGCAAGACGCCCCCGGCCCGGCGCCAGAAGATCATGGAGCAGGGCGCCCGCAACATCGAGGCTCGGATCGACGAGATCGCCGAGAACCTCACCAAGGAGATGGGCAAGCCCGTGGGCGAGGCGAAGCTGGAGCTCGGCTTCGCCATCGACGTGCTGCGCTGGTACGCGGAAGAAGGCAAGCGCGTCTACGGCCGTCTGGTGCCGTCCCGCATCCCCGGCATGCGCCAGATGGTGATGAAGGAGCCGGTGGGCCCCTGCCTCGCCTTCGTCGCCTGGAATTTTCCGGCGGTGAACGTGATGCGCAAGGTCGGCGGCGCGCTCGGCGCCGGCTGCTCCCTGATCATCAAGCCGTCGGAGGAGACGCCGGCGACGGCCGTCGCCATCGGCCGCGCCCTGCGGGACGCGGGTCTGCCCGACGGGGTGCTGCAGATCGTCTTCGGCGTGCCGGCGGAGGTCTCGGAGCACCTTTTGGCCTCTCCGATCCCGAAAAAGCTGTCCTTCACCGGGTCCGTGCCGGTCGGAAAGCACCTCCAAAAACTCGCCGCGGACACCATGAAGCGCTGCACCATGGAGCTGGGCGGCCACGCGCCTGTGATGGTCTTCGACGACGCCGACGTGGAGAAGGCGGCCCAGATCGCCGCCGGCCACAAGTTCCGCAATGCCGGCCAGGTCTGCATCTCCCCCACCCGCTTCCTGGTGCAGGAGAACGCCTATGAGCGCTTCGCCGACGCCTTCGTGCAACAGGCCGAGGCGCTGAAGGTCGGCAACGGGCTGGAGGACGGCGTGCAGATGGGCCCTCTGGTCGCCGACCGCCGCGTCGACGTGATGGAGGATTTCGTGGGCGAGGCCGTCGGCCATGGCGCCAAGGTCCGCGTGGGCGGCGAGCGCTCGGGCAACCAGGGCAACTTCTGGGCCCCGACCGTGCTGACCGACGTGCCGCGCGACGCGAAGATCATGAACGAGGAGCCCTTCGGCCCCGTCGCCCCGATGATGCCGGTCAAGACCATCGACGAGATGATCGAGGAGGCGAACCGGCTCACCTTCGGCCTCGCCGCCTATGCCTTCACCTCCTCCGGCGCGACCGCGAACGCGCTGGCGGAGAACGTGAACACCGGGCTTTTGGCGGTGAATTCGGTCGTGGTTTCGACGCCTGAGACGCCGTTCGGGGGCGTGAACGAGTCCGGATACGGCTCGG